>NZ_JAUBPI010000197.1:0-2616 GCF_036700645.1 Microcoleus sp. S36b_A4
GGTATGGAAGTAATGCACGAGCGCAATGCTCACAACTTCCCGCTTGATTTGGCTGCTAGTGAAGTCACCCCAGTAGCTTTGGTTGCTCCTTCTATCAATGGCTAAGTTTTAGTCTGAGATTAACAAAAAGCGCTCCTAGAAATAGGGGCGCTTTTTGTTTGGGAAAAATAGTTTTACTGCGGGGAGGCGAAGTAAGCTAATCCGCATTTAAATTGCATACTAAAATAAATTTTTCCTCTTAGGAATGAAAAATTAATAACTTGCACAATTAAACCCCAGAAGCCTTGATCCAAGGTAAACTCTTGCTCTATTAGTCACCTTATTTATTTTTCATTCCTTATGGGGTGGGCATCCTGCCCGCCCTCAACCTAAAAATTAAATGCACAACAGCTTATCGCAGCCGCCAGGGGAGTTATATCGAGCTTATTTGAGATTGCAATTCGCGGAGATAACAGTTCCCTCGCTTCTAGTAATTCCTGTTAGGCTGGATTGAATTCGGCTTCTGTTGGGAGACCCACTCATGATAAATTCAAGTTTCTTTAAACATCACAATACATTCATAATTTTCTAGATCGAGAAATCGGTCAACTTGCAAAGTTCCTATTTGTTCAAATCCCTGTTTTTGGTGAAACATTAGGGAACGAGTATTAGCTATTGGCTGGGTAACAATAAACAGCGAAATAAATGAATTTGGAAAAAATTGATAAATTTCTTTATACATAAATTGAGCAACACCTCTACCCATCCAATCTAACTTTGTTGCTACTCTTTCGAGATAAAAATGCCGATCGCTGGTGACTCTTTTCTTAAAAACCTCATCTTTCCAGATAATTTTATCCAAGATTTCATCAGATATTTTGGGTTGTGATATAGCCACAAATCCCACAATTTTCCCATCGGTTTTAGCGACAACAAAATATCTGCATGAATTATTTAAGCTTTGGACAATCTCATCTTCAGTAATTTGTGTTAGCAAAAAGCCGCGCTCGATCGACGTATTTTGACCGCGCGCATGAGAATTGTGAATATTGACGATCGCCTGTATGTCCTCTCCATCGCCTTCTCTAAAAGTTAGATATTCCATTGCATAGTGTGTAGGAACGCTGTCATACATTTGCGATTTTAACGCTCAGGTTTGTCTATTTTAACAGCTAGATATAGAGCGCATACCAGATTTAGTTTTGTAAATATTTTAGGGGCGATCGCCTTCGGACAATATCATGACTGTACGTATGTCTGCACTTGTGGGCGATCGCAAATAACTTCCAGGTAGCGTGGCAACTGCTACAATGTTTCCCAACAAATCGAAGAACTCAAGGCCATAACCTGTTTCTAGTCCCTCGACGAGTGCTATTGATTTACCAGTCCTCGCAGTTCCTTAATGTCGATGTGGATTCCTTGACGTTTCAGATATTGGCTCAAGTTAATCTGGATGAATAAATCTTTGAGCTCTTCAGCAATCTCTGCCGGGGGATTGCCAGATAACGCAGTTGCAATTAGACGTTCTGCCATTCGTAATTCGCCACATTCAATCGCTAAAGATGCTGCGCTGCGGTGAAGCACAGAACGAGTGGGTTCAGCATCAAGGGCGCTAGCGATTAAGGCTGCGGCCTGAGTTTCTTGTTCAAAGGCTTGGCGCGTCAATTGTGCAGCCAACTCCAACGCACCTCTTAAGCGGGCAACTGCCGCTGCTTCGGCTAAATCCATTGCTTGTTTGTGGAGCGATTGAATCTGGCTCATTGGAGTACGGTTCCTTCAGGATTTTGCTTGGCACTAATAATAGAAATCGGTCGGCCCAACTCTACTACAATGATATACGCTGGCAAGCCTTCTGCGTCTGAGGCGCGGGTTTGTTGAGTTTTCAGCTTGACTCTAGTATTGATTTGACTTTGATTGCCTTTGCGAATTCCAGAAACCTCTAGCCGAGCCATTCGCTCAAATGGCAGTGTGGTAGCTGAATTTTGACTTCCTAACCAATAGTCAAATCCAGTTCCTTTGCGAGAGCGTTCAATGACTGTGAGATTTGTTAATTGCAAAATTAACAGGAATGCGATTCCATAAGCAGCCTGCTCGGTAGTATATTCTTCGTCATTCCAACATCGTCGGGTTTGCTCGGTGACTGGCTGCCAATCTAACTTGAATGTGGCAGAAAATTCTCCCTCAACTTTAAGTGTTACTCCTGGTTGGTGAGCTTCATCGATTAGACAAATCGCACCTGCTTCTGCGATCGCCGCTCCAAAGGCAGGTGTAATCGCAGGGAGTCCCTTGCTAAGGCTTTGTAAGTTTAAGATTTGAATCTGGCTCAAAGCGACGTTGCTCTATGGAAAGTAGATATTCAATTTTACTCTCAGTTGCGACAATTTGAGTCGATCGCCACTATTTTTAGACGATCGCCTTCTTGGACTTGGGGTCATCATCGCGATTGTACTATTTCCTCTACTTACGCAGCAAAACTCTTAACCAGTCTAACTGTAGGTCTGTCTGCACTTGTGGGCGATCGCAAATAACTTCCAGGTAGCCTCGCAACTGCTACAGTATTCCCCATTGGTGACAAGTTAAGGAAAAAGGGAAATTGTCAAGGGTAGTATTTGCATGGGTCTGGGATCGTGGGAAACT
>NZ_JAUBPI010000198.1:0-2528 GCF_036700645.1 Microcoleus sp. S36b_A4
ACGTCGCTGGCTATAAATCCTGTGACGCTTTCGCTGAATGTTGCTGTTACTAAAAATGGTGCGTTTGTGGTGGTTGGGGATGCGGATGTTAAGGCTACTGTTGGTGCTGTAATATCGGCAGTACGAGTCAATTGAGCCGCAGCGGTGTTGTTGTTACCAGCGGTATCAATCGCTGTAGCTGCGGGGATATCAACGGTGACAGCGCCAGTAGCCGTTGGTGTAACGGTGAAAGTATAAGTTGTGCCGCTACCTGTGAAATTGCTAATCGTACTGTTAGTCAGAGTCACGTCGCTGGCTATAAATCCTGTGACGCTTTCGCTGAATGTTGCTGTTACTAAAAATGGTGCATTTGTGGTGGTTGGGGATGCGGATGTTAAGGCTACTGTTGGTGCTGTAACATCAGCGGTGCGAGCCAGTTGTGTGGCTGCGGTATTGTTATTACCCGCGGTATCGGTTGCTCTTGCTGCTGGGACATCAACGGTGACAGGGCCATCAGCGGTGGGATTGACGGTGAAAGTATAAGTTGTGCCGCTACCTGTGAAACCACTAACAGTGCCGTTAGCAACAGTCACGTCAGTGTCGATAAATCCTGTGACGCTTTCGCTGAAGGTTGCTGTTACTAAAAATGGTGCGTTTGTGGTGGTTGGGGATGCGGATGTTAAGGCTACTGTTGGTACTGTAGCATCAGCGGTGCGAACCAGTTGTGTGGCTGCGGTATTGTTATTACCCGCGGTATCGGTTGCTCTTGCTGCTGGGACATCAACGGTGACAGGGCCATCAGCGGTGGGATTGACGGTGAAAGTATAAGTTGTGCCGCTACCTGTGAAACCACTAACAGTGCCGTTAGCAACAGTCACGTCAGTGTCGATAAATCCTGTGACGCTTTCGCTGAAGGTTGCTGTTACTAAAAATGGTGCGTTTGTGGTGGTTGGGGATGCGGATGTTAAGGCTACTGTTGGTGCTGTAGCATCAGCGGTGCGAACCAGTTGTGTGGCTGCGGTATTGTTATTACCCGCGGTATCGGTTGCTCTTGCTGCGGGGATATCAACGGTGACAGGGCCATCAGCGGTGGGATTGACGGTGAAAGTATAAGTTGTGCCGCTACCTGTGAAATTGCTAATCGTACTGTTAGTCAGATTCACGTCGCTGGCTATAAATCCTGTGACGCTTTCGCTGAATGTTGCTGTTACTAAAAATGGTGCGTTTGTGGTGGTTGGGGATGCGGATGTTAAGGCTACTGTTGGTGCTGTAATATCGGCAGTACGAGTCAATTGAGCCGCAGCGGTGTTGTTGTTACCAGCGGTATCAATCGCTGTAGCTGCGGGGATATCAACGGTGACAGCGCCAGTAGCCGTTGGTGTAACGGTGAAAGTATAAGTTGTGCCGCTACCTGTGAAATTGCTAATCGTACTGTTAGTCAGATTCACGTCGCTGGCTATAAATCCTGTGACGCTTTCGCTGAATGTTGCTGTTACTAAAAATGGTGCGTTTGTGGTGGTTGGTGATGTTGATGTGAGGGTTACTGTGGGTGCGGTAATATCGGCAGTGCGAGTTAGTTGAGTGGCTGCGGTATTATTGTTACCAACGGTATCTGTGGCTGTAGCTGCGGGAATATCAACTGTGACATTGCCAGTGGCTGTTGGTGTAACTGTGAAAGTATAAGTTGTGCCGCTACCTGTGAAATTGCTAATCGTACTGTTAGTCAGATTCACGTCAGTGGCGATAAATCCTGTGACGCTTTCGCTGAATGTTGCTGTGACATCAAAGGCTGCGTTTGTGGTGGTTGGTGATGTTGATGTGAGGGCTACTGTGGGTGCGGTGATATCGGCAGTGCGAACAAGTTGAGGGGCTGCGATATTGTTATTACCAACGGTATCAATCGCTGTAGCTGCTGGGATATCAACGGTGACATTGCCAGTGGCTGTTGGTGTCACTGTGAAAGTATAAGTTGTACCGCTACCTGTAAATCCGCTAACAGTTCCGTTAGCAACAGTCACGTCAGTGTCAGTAAATCCTGTGACGCTTTCGCTGAATGTTGCTGTGACATCAAAGGCTGCGTTTGTGGTGGTTGGTGATGTTGATGTGAGGGCTACTGTGGGTGCGGTGATATCGGCAGTGCGAACAAGTTGAGTGGCTGCGGTATTATTGTTACCAACGGTATCTGTGGCTGTAGCTGCGGGAATATCAACTGTGACATTGCCAGTGGCTGTTGGTGTAACTGTGAAAGTATAAGTTGTGCCGCTACCTGTGAAATTGCTAATCGTACTGTTAGTCAGATTCACGTCAGTGGCGATAAATCCTGTGACGCTTTCGCTGAATGTTGCTGTGACATCAAAGGCTGCGTTTGTGGTGGTTGGTGATGTTGATGTGAGGGTTACTGTGGGTGCGGTAATATCGGCAGTGCGAGTTAGTTGAGTGGCTGCGGTATTGTTATTACCAGCGGTATCTGTGGCTGTAGCTGCGGGAATATCAACTGTGACATTGCCAGTGGCTGTTGGTGTAACTGTGAAAGTATAAGTTGTGCCGCT
>NZ_JAUBPI010000199.1:0-2437 GCF_036700645.1 Microcoleus sp. S36b_A4
TTAGTTACCTCAGTAGATATATTCTCTTTGTTTACTTATCTTAACATAGTTCGGTTTTTTTGCGCCGACCTACTTATACGCGCTGAGGATAAGCCCCTGGAGCTTGTCAGTTCTAGCGGCAGTCAGTCACAAGCTAACCCTGATGCTTTTTGGTTGGCTAATACCTGGCGGCGACCTCTGACTCCTCAAGAACTTGAGCAATATGATTGCTTGCTTAATAAAAGTGGCGGACTTGCTTTATCTGATAAAGTTCTTGATTTGATGCCAAGCTCTCCCAACTCAATCCGCATACCTGCTTTGATGATTGCTGCGATTGATTCTGTGAATTCGCCGATTATGCGGTACGCCGCGGTGGTGATGTACAGCACTGGATTACCTGTCATGCTCATTGCCGGTTTGGTTAAGGCTTGGCGACTAGCGAGTAGGAGGTGATATGCTGCTTCGCTTTGCAAAACTAGCTGGTGGTTTGAGATTATTGATTGCAGAAGTCGCCCCACTTGTTGTGGTTTCGGCTTCGATGTTAAGTGCACGGTCTGCTGCTTATTTGGTGGGGTTTACTTTGGGTTCGATTGGGGCTACTTTGTGGCCCATTGTTGCCGTTTTGATTACGATTGCGGGGATAATTAATCCTGCTTCTCAGGAGGAATGTGATAATTATTATGCTCAAGTTTATGAAATTTCTCAGAGAAATCATATCAGAAATGAGGAAGCATGGCGAACTTGCTGGGGTGATGGTGTGGGTGTTAATACTCCTGAAATTTGTTATGAAGAGGGTGGTCATTATAATTTATGGTCTCCTGAAGTTGTTCCCTGTACTCCTCCTGATTGTAATGGCAAAAAAGTTTGGCTACAAACAATTTGGGCAAGTCCTTCTGAGTTTGCATCTCAATCTAAAGGGTGTTTTTTAATTGGATATTCTTACGCAGAAGTTGATGGTTTGAAAATAGAATATAATCCATTTAAAATTCCTGAGCCTTTTTTAATTTCTCGCGCTTTGTATCATCATTTAGTTGCTGGTACTAGATTTAAGCAATTAAACGATGATGAATGGAAGGATTTAGAAAGTTCTTCAGGATGGGACAAAGGTTATTGGAATGCTGAGTTTACTGATGTAGAATGCAGGGGTTGGCGCCCCGGATGGAGTAACAAAGTAAAATGATTAAATTGTTTTTTAATGGTTTGAAGCTTGGCTTAATTATTAACCTTTTTGGGTTTGTTTTCGGATTGATTGTCTATACTTTGTTAATTGAATTTTGGTTGTCTAAACCTGTTGAGCCTTTTAAAATTCCTTTAAAATTGGGAACAGTGGTTGATTCAGTTCGACTGTTTGACAAATTAACTCCTAATCGACATATTAGACAATATTGGGCAAATATTGAAAATAATTTTAGTTATTTTGTAATTGAATATCAGTTAAGAGAAGATTTTTATCATCATGAATCTCCTCGATTGATGCGTTGGTGTGAGGAATATGATTGTGTTGCCCATAGAATTAAGTTTTTAGATTCAAGGACTAAACAATTCTCAACATTTACTCTTGATGATTGGTTCACCAATCAGTACATGATTTTTAACAAGCCAGAGTATGAAGTTTTTAAACTTAAGGTATATTTAAATAGTTTGCCTTCTGGCTCCACTGTAATTATTAGTGAGCCATTTAGCTCTTTCGATCGCCCTCAAGTTTTCCAGAAATTCTCTGAATGGGTTTTAGCGCTGCGCTCTCAACATCCTCAACTTAAATTTGAAATTGGATTGCAGATTCACTTGCAGTGGGCTGATGCGTTTTGGTTCAAGAATTACTGGATATTAGAGAAGCTCTCTCAGTTTTCTAAAACTCATAGTTATCCTTGGGGTGTAAGTGAATTTTCAACTTATGACCAAATTTGGAAGCGTCGGATTCGAGGTCGTAGTGCTACCGATCGCCTTTTTTACAAAATTGAAGGTTTAATCCCTCGTCGGCTCCGTCGTGCTGTGGTTTTGCATGGCAGTTACATAATTCATCGTGACTCGGTAAAATATGGTGCTGTGCGATTTACGGAATGGGGGAATATTCAGCAAACAGCCTGGTTTGTGCGTGAGATTGATGTTGATTATGATGCAAATTATGAGCTGTTTGATTCTAGCGGCACCCCGACTGTTTTATGGTGGGCTGG
Source organism: Microcoleus sp. S36b_A4 (assembly GCF_036700645.1). Lineage (NCBI taxonomy): Bacteria > Bacillati > Cyanobacteriota > Cyanophyceae > Oscillatoriales > Microcoleaceae > Microcoleus > Microcoleus sp. S36b_A4. The sequence goes on from NZ_JAUBPI010000199.1 coordinate 2,154, forward strand.
GATGAGAGGGTTGAAAGATGGTCAGAATTAGTTATAATTTGTAAAAAATATTCTTTTCTATGTTTTATTTGAAATCTAATTCTAGAGTTTTGGTTGGCAATTGTGCAATTCCTGATAATTTGATTGCTCAGTATATTGCAATACTTCGGACAGTTTTGGAACAGGGACGCTCCCCGAACAGAGACAAAAAATCCCTGGAATTTTAACCGAAACTCCCAAAAAAAGGCACTTTTTAGATTAAGCTCAAAAAATAGACGAACTTAAAAAAATGCCTGATGAATATT
>NZ_JAUBPI010000200.1:0-2346 GCF_036700645.1 Microcoleus sp. S36b_A4
TTACGGATATGGGTTGATTTACATTCTGGGCATTGCATAAATTATTCCTCCTATTCATACTCTAACTCAGCAACGCCGCGTGTAACAATTATGCTGCCTATCTTTTTTGAGCAGCGGATTGGCTCAATCCTCACCACCTCTCGGTTTCAGGCTGGTTGTCACCCCCCAGCAATTATCTTGGTTTTCTGACAGCCAGCAAATTGCTTTTATATATAATGAAACCGAAGGCGACAAAAACAACTTGTATGTAATTAATCGAGACGGTTCGGGATTGACTAAATTGACAAACGACAAAGATTTGAATCCTGGCACTCCGGTTTGGCAACCGCAGTAAAGTTAAAAGCCAAAATATGCTGTAGGGGTGGGTTTTAGCACAAATAAACCCAGGAGGGCGGGCTATCTTTGGATCGCCTTGGAGCGAAAGCGGGTTACTGAACAAGAAAGAATCCACGAAACTGAACAATCAAAAATATTCTCAAATTGGGGAAGATGCAATAATTTTTTTCTCCTTTAATGGCTGGTGAACTTGCAATTCATTTGACTCAACTTCCTGGTGTTTTTCATCCTGCACCTGTTTATCAATTTTGGGCAACTTTAAAATCGCCCCAGCTAAAACCCAATAATACACGGACACTGGATCTACATCCAGCGGATAGTATTGAGTATTGATCGTAATAAATGCCACAAACACCCAAAAACTAGCTCCGTAACTCCGCAAACTTTTGTCCTTGACAGATCGGTAAGCTCTAAAAGTTAGAAAAGCTAAGTGTAAAAGCATTACCTGAAAACTAATCATTCCCGGATAACCGAGTTCGTATATCAACTTAGGTTGGAAAGTTTCAATTAGCTGCGTGGCACCAAATATTCGTGTTGAATTAGTGGCTCGTCCCACACCTTTACCAAGAGGTTTGTCAATGATAAAATTGTTGCTCTGCTCGAACTGATTAAAGAGAAACTGCTGCGGCGGTGCAGCATTCCAGCGACTAACAAAACTATCCCACCGTTGCTCGATAATTCCCGGGTTAATAGCTGCACCGACAAACAGCAGAATCGCCAGTCCTGCACCGATGGGAATAAATCGTTTGAAATTAACTAATTGACCGGTGAGAACTAGCAGGATTGCTGTAGCAACGGGAACCATAATTAAAGCAGCTCTTTGACCGGAAATAACTGCATTGGCAAATACTAATGCCATGCCAAATAAACCGATAACTCGCCACCAGAATGAAGGGTCGCAAAAGGCAGAGGCAAAGGTTAAAAAAGCATTAGAAATTAAAAACCACGCCCACTGCCAAGGCGCGACAAAAGTTCCCGGCAAGCGGACAAACTTGACTTCTGGACTGAACACCAAAGAACCGCCGACAAAACATCGAGCTTCCAGCGTTGCTTTATATAATTCTGCTCCGGTCATGCCTCTGGTTCCTGCACACTTTCCACTTTGCAGCAACAGGTACTGAATCAAACCGAGAAGGCAGCAAACGATCGCCAAAACGATGTGCATTCGACTAAAAAATACTAAATCCTTCTTAGTGCGGAGCAGATAATAGGTACAAGCAATCAGCGGTATGTAACCTATCAATACTTTTAAGCCGAGAATTCCTTGCAGAATTGGTTTGTCGCCCGGCCTAGGGTTGAGCTGCATCTCCCCGTTGACAAAAATTAAAGTCAGCATTGCCATCATCAACAGGATGCTAAAGGTAGAAAGCATTTGTTTGGGAATGAACAGGCGCAACTGTTTCTTTTTGCAGCTTTGAATTAGGGCGATGAGAGCTGGTATGTAGAAAGCATCTTTGGCTACTTGAAATGCAGCATTCCCGCCGCCAATTGCGTAGGTAATTGTACCGCTGAAAGGCAGGTAAATTAGAAAAGTCCATAAAGCTTGACGGGGGTATTTGTAGGAAAGCAGCAAAATGGCTGCGGCTGCGCCTCCTGCAATAGCAATCTTAGGGTGGGCTACGAACAACAGGGGAATGCTGAGAGCAACGCTGACTAAGCAGCTTATGGCGATCGCCTGCACCAATTCATTGCGCTTTTCTGAAATTTTGCGTTTTTGTGCAGCTACTTCTTTTTTGCTGAGCGCTGTTGTTTTTTCGCTGTGCTTGTGTTTTGATTTCTTGGATTTGCGCTTGGTTTTCAACATATAGCAGAAGGAAGAAGGAAGAGGAAGGGAAGAAGGAAGAAGAAGCGAGAAGGAAGGAAGAAGAAAGAGGGATTTAGTTGCCTAAGAGAGAAAGAAGAAACAATCGACCCCTTATGTTTGTGCAATTAAGCTGTCGGGGCGACAAGTCGCCTATAACGCTGATAGAATAAGCCTCATAGCTCTTATGCCTTGTTGATAATTAGGTA
>NZ_JAUBPI010000201.1:0-2313 GCF_036700645.1 Microcoleus sp. S36b_A4
GGTAATCTGATTGCTACCAAGGTTAAGCTCTGTCAGATTCGACAGTTGCCCGATCGTATCTGGGATGGCTGTAATCTGATTTTCATTGAGGTCAAGCAATATCAGATTGGAGAGTTGTCCGATCACTTCTGGAATGGAGGTTATCTGATTCTGACGGAGGGTAAGCCATCTTAGACCGGACAGTTGACCTAACGCTTCTGGGATGGAGGTAATCTGAGTATTGCTGAGATTAAGCCGTGTCAGATGCGTACACTTGCCAATTTCCGATGGTATTTCTTGCAACTGCAAACCCGATAAATTTAATTTAGTCAAACTTTCATCAGCAACCTGCTCAAATAGTCGCACTACTTCCTCTGGGCCCATGTCGTTTACCTCTCAGTAACATTTGTTTCATTGTGACCAGAACTTAGCTTGTTGGAAAGCGATATTTGCCAACCTAGGGCTTGAAACTGTTACGGCTAGGTTGCGGGTAAGGTTCAGTCTGCATAACAGGTTTTATAAATACCTAACACGCCAAACCCGAAGGCTAGGTCAGGTTAGACAAATTTTCTGAACCCTCCAGTTTTAAGAGCTAGGTTTTAGTTCCCATTTACAGATAAACTCTGGCTTGAGAGGACAAATCTTGGGTGCGCTCGAATTTCCACTGAGGTAAAGAGCGGTCAGTTTAGTCAAGGATTCTAGCGGTTTGATGTCACTGATTTTATTGTTGTAGAGGGAGAGTTCAGTCAGGTTAGTCAAGAATGCTAGCGGTTTGATGTCACTGATTTTATTGTTGTCGAGGTAGAGCCAACCCAGGTTAGTCAAGGATGCTAACGGTTTAATGTCACTGATTTTATTGTTGCCGAGGTCGAGCGCAACCAGGTTAGTCAAGGATGCTAGCGGTTTGATGTCACTGATTTTATTGTTGCCGAGGTAGAGCCGACCCAGGCTAGCTAAGGATGCTAGCGGTTTGATGTCACTGATTTTATTATTGTCGAGGGAGATTCCAGTCAGGTTAATCAAGGATGCTAACGGTTTAATGTCGCTGATTTGATTCTTGTCGAGGTTGAGCCAATCCAGGTTAGTCAAGGATGCTAGCGGTTTGATATCCTTGATTTTATTGTAGGAGAGGGAGAGGTAAGTCAGTTTAGTCAAGGATGCTAGCGGTTTGATGTCACTGATTTTATTATTGTCGAGGGTGAGTTCTGTGAGACTCGAAAGTTGTCGATCGGCCGCCTCGCACTCAGTAGTTCCCGCTTTCTCCAACAACACCTCAACAGTATGTTTAGTTTCAGGACTCAAAGAAGCCTTTTCGTGACACCAATCAGCAAATGTCCTTCCACTATCGCCCCGTTGTTTCTGAACGACCCATGAGGAAGATTCATTTTCACTATTTTGCGACTGACTCGATACCACCAACAGGAAAACCAGGATTAATAGAATCATAGAGAATAACCTCTGTAGATTTTTATATGTTTCCCCATCTAGGACTTGAAAATACAGAGGGTACGTCAGGTTATACAGGTTTTCTGAACCAGAGCCTGAAACCGCTAAGGTCATTAAATAGTTTCAAGCGCGTGATACAGGAGTCTAAGTGTTCTCAGCCGGACGGGCAGGCGGCTATTTTTCCGACGGACCTCTAGATTGTTTTCACTTCGACAAAGATTTAACAGCCCGCCGAAAAAATCCCGCTAGAGGTTTAAACGAGCATAGCCCCAATTTTTCCACCCACTCCAAAACCTTGTTATAGGCGGGGATACAATACTTTCCCAGCCTAAAGCTTGAACCCTTGCTGCTACATCAGGATATCCCTTTTTTCAGTTGGTCAAGCACCTCTGGGATGACTGTAATTTGATTGTTACTGAGTTTAAGTTTTGTTAGATTTGAGACTTTGGCGAGGGTCTGTGGGGTGGCTGTAATTGGATTGTCATTGAGTAAAAGCCATCTCAGATTTGACAGTTGCCCGATCGCCTCTGGGATGGCTGTAATCTTATTGCTCCAGAGAAAAAGGTTTTTCAGATTCGACAGTTGCCCGATCATATCTGGGATGGAGGTAATCTTATTGCTCCCGAGGTAAAGCCTTGTCAAATTTGACAGTTGCCCGATCGCATCTGGGATGGCTGTAATCTGATTTTCACTGAGATTAAGCTCTGTCAGATTCGACAGTTGCCGGATCGCATCTGGGATGGCTGTAATCTGATTTTCACTGAGGTTAAGCTTTGTCAGATTCGACAGTTGCCCAATCGCATCTGGGATAGAGGTAATCTGATTTTCATTGAGACGAAGCTCTCTCAGATTCGATAGTTGCCCGAGCGCTTCTGGGATGGAGGTAAT
>NZ_JAUBPI010000202.1:0-2308 GCF_036700645.1 Microcoleus sp. S36b_A4
GTGCAGCGGTAACAGCATATCCCCTACCTTGATAGGTAGCAACTAGCAAGGTAAAGCGGGGATAAAAGGCAGACTACTGGTAGCCGAAACTGGTAACTGTTGAGCAAGAGTTCATGTGTAGCGAAAGCAAAGATGTGTCTGAACCACCGTTAATTTAGATGGTCTAACGGCTTAATCACGAATAAACCCGATGAAAAATACGGTAAAGACTGATAAAGACCAAGCCAAAAGGCAAGGATAGGGCATAGGCGATTCTACACTCGACCTATAAGCACCGCCCATAAACCCGGTGGAGAGCATCGCACTAAAAACTCAAAACAATGTGTATTTGGAACGAAGTAACTCTCGTATATTTCTGGAATCAAATCGAATTCCAGTAAGTAGCTAACGAATAATATATGAGAGAGGGATTGTATCAGAAGCGAATGCTCTGTTGTAATGACAGAGATATGCAGACAGATACACGGTAACTTCAAGGATAGGAACACCAGTAGCAATGAATAAGTCTAAAACGCGGGACATCCCGACGGTGGAATGGAATCAAATCAATTGGCGAAAAGCCGAAAGATTGACATTCAAGTTGCAAAAACGTATCTATCGAGCAAGTGAGCGTGGCGATGTTAAAGCAGTTCGGAAGCTTCAAAAGACCCTGATTAATTCATGGTCTAATAAGGTCTTAGCGGTACGACGGGTCACACAAGATAACACTGGCAAACGTACAGCAGGTGTGGATGGTATTAAATTACTATCCCCAAAGCAACGATTAGAGCTAGTAAGTCAACTCAAAATAACTGGTAAATCTCAACCGACACGTCGGGTAATGATACCAAAACCAGGAACTAATGAGTCAAGACCATTAGGAATACCCACAATGTACGACCGCGCCTTACAAGCAGTTGTGAAAGCAGCACTTGAGCCGGAATGGGAGGCAAAATTCGAGCCAAACTCATACGGTTTTAGACCAGGTAGGTCATGTCACGATGCAATTGGAGCTATCTTTGTCAATATCAATAACAAAGCCAAATATGTGCTGGACGCTGATATTGCCAAATGCTTCGACCGCATTGATCACAAAGCATTACTTGACAAAATCAATACCTATCCACGACTCCGAAAACAAATTAAGTCGTGGCTCAAAAGTGGGGTATTAGACCAAGGTGAAATTTTTCCGACCAATGAAGGTACGCCACAAGGAGGGGTCATTTCCCCGCTCTTGGCTAATATAGCACTTCATGGAATGGAAGAACGGGTTAAACAATTCGTAGGAAATAATAGTAACCGACGAAATGAAATCAGTCTAATCCGATACGCCGATGACTTTGTGATTATGCACAAAGACATTGAAGTAGTAATAGCCTGTCAAAAGATAATTGCAGAATGGCTAAGTGATTATGACTTAGAATTGAAGCCAAGTAAAACAAAATTAACCCACACCCTCAATGAATACAATGGAAATGTTGGGTTTGAGTTTTTAGGATTCCACATACAACAGCATAAAGTAGGTAACTACCGAAGTGCCAAAAGTACAATAGGAATACCACTTGGTTTTAAAACATTAATTACTCCGTCCAAGCCTAAAGTCAAAGCTCATCTTGCGAAGATCGCAGAAGTAATAGATACCCATAAAACCGCCCCCCAAGCTGCTTTAATTAGTTCGCTGAATCCAATAATTAGGGGATGGTCAAACTATTACTCAAGAGTAGTAAGTAAGAAAACCTTTAGACAGGTCGATAATCTTACATATTACAAGTTACGGGCATGGGCTAGAAGACGGGGAAAAGGTAGCATCAACAAAGGCAAATACTGGCGAACAGTAGGCAGCCGAAATTGGTGTTTCAGTACAGAAGAAGGTTTAGAATTAGCCCAGCACACTGAGACTCCTATTATAAGGCACGTCAAAGTAAAAGGTAATTCAACACCTTATGACGGTAACTGGATTTATTGGAGTTCTAGACGTGGAATATACCCTGAAACACCAACAAGAGTGGCAACACTTCTTAAGAAACAAAAAGGTAAATGTACCCACTGTGGTCTGTACTTTACACCTACAGACATAGTAGAAGTTGACCATATCCAACCTCGCTCTTTAGGCGGTAAGGATGAGTATAAAAACCTCCAACTTTTGCACAAACATTGTCACGACACAAAAACGGAAAAAGATGGTTCCCTACACGGGAACTATGATAGCAATCCGTTATGAGTTGTATCCTTAAAAAGGATGGAGTTATCAAGGAGCGGAATGAAGCGAAAGTTTCACGTTCCGTTCTGAAGGAGAGGTAGGGGTGGCAACGCCCCTATCGACTCTAAC
>NZ_JAUBPI010000203.1:0-2149 GCF_036700645.1 Microcoleus sp. S36b_A4
CCTAGGTTGAGCACTGAACTCTCAGATTGATGAAGGTGCAAGTCCTTCCCGCAAGATTCATGCGTGACTCCTTATCTGCTCACACCGACCAAGCTCAATTCTTGGAGAGTGAAGCTGGGAACAGGGCACAATCAGACGGCTGTTATGGGCTGACACTGGTGCTAACAGGGAGTTCCTACGGTGAAACCGAGCCTAAAAAAGTAACTTACACCTAGGCAGGGCATAACTTAAAAAACCCTGACCTCATCAGAGCTAAAGCCCGACGCATCATTTCCACAATAGCGTCCAGAATCTTGGGTTTCTGATAGTTAAATTGGCTACACCTAACGGAACAATCAATCATCTGAGGGAACGAATAAAAACGACTTGAGAGTCATGGATACGTCGATTTCCATGTAGGTAAGATGAGATACGGAACTCTCTCAAGACGGGTAGGATGCGAAGTAATTTTCGCAAGGTATTCAGAAAACACTCAACAGAGCAGAGCATGATTAGACACAGTAGTAATACCAGTGAATCTTGGAAGAATCTACCGTGGAAGAAGTTCCGCAAAGATTTATTTCGCCTACAAAAGAGAGTGTTCAAAGCGGTTCAAGCAGGAAACAAGCGGAAAGCGCAGTCTCTGCAAAGACTTATTCTGAAATCCAAAGCTGCTAGATTCCTAGCAATTCGACAAGTAACACAGCTAAACGCTGGCAAGAAAACAGCAGGTGTTGACGGTGTAAAATCTCTCGGCTTTACAGGACGTTTCTACCTAGAAACAATACTTAAAGAGTCGGCAGGTAATTGGCATCATCAAGGACTACGGGAAATCCCAATCCCAAAAAAGGACGGGACAACCAGAATGCTAAAAATCCCAACTATCGCGGATAGAGCTTGGCAATGCCTCGCTAAATACGCTTTAGAACCAGCACACGAAGCAACATTCCATGCTTACAGCTACGGGTTCAGAGCCGGACGCTCCGCGCACGATGCACAGAAAATCCTGTTCAACAATCTAAGAAGCTACTGTAATGGAATGGAAAAACGAGTGATCGAACTCGACATAGAAAAATGCTTCGACAGGATTAGTCACACCACCATAATGGACAACTTAATTGCGCCCAAAGGTATCAAGCTCGGAATCTTCCGATGCCTAAAAGCTGGGGTCAACCCCGATTTCCCGGAACAAGGAACTCCTCAAGGTGGGGTGGTGAGTCCCCTATTAGCCAACATCGCTCTTAACGGGATTGAAAGTATTCACAGATACCATAAGGATGGATTTAGAATAACTGGCAAAACCCCAGCGTCAAACATTGTCGAAACATCAATCCGTTATGCGGATGATATGGTGATAATGCTTAGACCTCAAGACGATGCAGTCAAAATACTTGCCGAAATTGATAATTTTTTAGCAGCTAGAGGAATGATGGTAAGTGCTAAGAAGACCAAGATTACCGCTACGACAGATGGATTCGACTTTCTCGGCTGGCACTTCAAAGTGTTAAGCGACGGAAGATTTAAAAGCTACCCCTCAGTGGATAATTTTAAAAAGTTCCGTTTGAAGGTAAAGAACATCGTTAATTGCTCGAATTATGGTTCTAAGGTAAAAGCCGAAAAGCTAGCACCAATAGTTAGAGGATGGAGAAATTACCATAGGTTCTGTGATATGTCAGGAGCAAGGTTTTCACTTTGGTTCTTAAATCACAGAACATACACGGTATTTAACAAGGAATCCAAAAATACCAGAGAATCAAGCGTTAAGCTTGTTAAGAAGGCATTTCCAACGGTTCCTTACTCCGAAAACAAACACATCTCCGTCAAAGGGGATAAATCGCCCTATGACGGAGATTTAACTTATTGGAGCAAACGCAATAGTAAGTTATACGATGATTTGACCTCTAAAGCCCTTAAAAAGCAAAACCATTCATGCGGTCATTGTGGGATGAAATTTATGAGCGACGAGCGAGTAAATCTACATCACATCGACGAGAATCATGATAACTGGAAACCTAAAAATCTTCTAGCAATCCACGAATCCTGTCATGACTACTCACACATGAGCAAAAGGGTCACTCCCTAAGAATATCGGGAGCTGGATGCACGGAAACTGGCACGTCCAGTTCTAACTGAGAGGTGCTGGGGATAATACCCCACATCGACTCAACCA
>NZ_JAUBPI010000204.1:0-2139 GCF_036700645.1 Microcoleus sp. S36b_A4
GTTTGAGTCGATGGGAGGTATTATCCTCCGCACCTCTCAGTTAGATCCGGACGTGCTGGTTTCCCCGCATCCGGCTCCCGATGTTCTTGGCTTGCGGCTTTGCTCATGTGGATATAATCGTGGCAACTTTCGTGAACCGCTAGAAGGTTGTTTATTTTCCAATTACTGTGACATCCATCTACGTGGTGCAGATGAATCCTTTCATCGCCTAGCATTTTTAAACCACATTCCCCACATTTATGGTGTTGCCGTTTTAAAGCTTTAGAGGTTTCGCCGTTATAGAGTTTGCTGTTACGCTCACTCCAGTAGGCTATGTCTCCGTCGTAGGGAGATTTCTCTCCTTTGACATTGACAAATTTGTTTTCGGAGTAAGGAACCGTCGGGAATGCTTTTTCTATCAATTTCTTGACAGTATAACGATTCTGCTTTGCTTCCTTGTTAAATACCTTGAAGGCTCTCTTGTTGAGGAACCACAGTGAAAACCGTGACCCTTCCAACTTACAGTAGCGATGGTAGTTTCTCCAACCTCTAACTACAGGGGCTAATTTCTCAGCCTTGTCCGTAGCACCATAATTCGAGTTGTTAACGATGTGTTTTACCTTCTGACGAAACGCTTTAAAATTGTCCGCTGATGGAACGCATCTAAATTTCCCGTTGTTTTGCACTTTGAAATGCCAACCGAGGAAGTCAAATCCATCTGTCGTAGCCGTTAGCTTAGTTTTCTTTTCACTAACCTTCATGCCTCGTGCTGCCAGAAATTCGCTGACTTTATCAAGTATTGCCTTCGCATCATCTTTAGGCTTCAGAATTATTACCATGTCATCCGCGTAACGGACTGATTGATGTATTTCCTCAATCCCATTGAGAGCAATATTGGCTAATAATGGACTTACCACGCCCCCTTGCGGGGTTCCTTGTTCTGGAAATCCTGGATTGACTCCTGATTTTAGACACCGGAATATTCCGGTCTTGATGCCTAATGGGGCGATGAGTCTTTCCATAATGCTATTGTGGCTTATCCTGTCGAAGCATTTTTCGATATCGAGTTCTATGACTCGCTTGGATATTCCGTGGGCTTTTGAGCTTAGATTTAGGAAAAGAAATTTCTGCGCGTCCTGCGCTGACCTCCCTGTCCTGAATCCGTAGCTACGAGCGTGGAAGGTTGCTTCATGTGCTGGCTCTAGCGCGTATTTTGCGAGGCATTGCCACGCTCTATCGGCGATAGTAGGTATCTTAAGGAGGCGGGTACTCCCATCCTTTTTTGGGATTGGTATTGAACGTAACTTCTGATGTTTCCAGTTGTTACTTTTGGCTCTGAGTTCTTCACTCAGAGCCAACCTTTCCTCAAATGTGAGTGAGGCTATCCCATCGATTCCCGCAGTCTTTTTGCCAGCATTTAGTTGAGTTACTTGACGTATCGCCAACATTCTTGCAGCCCGAGATTTCAGAATTAGCTTTTGAAGAGACTTCGCTTTCTGCTTGTCTCCAACTTGAATCGCTTTAAACACTCGTTTTTGTAGGCGGAATAAATCACGGCGGAATTTCTTCCACGGTAACGTCTTCCAAGATTCACTAACATTGCTGCTGTGTCTAACCATGCGCTGCTCTTACTTATGTTTTCTGAACACCTCAGACCAATTACGGTCTGTCCTACCCGAACTAAGGGAGTTCCGCTGCTCGTCTAGCCTACGAAAGAGTTCGACTTCCCCTTGACCCTCAGTTCGTTTTTCTTCGTTCCCTCGGGCGTGATTGATTGTTCCTTTAGGTGGAGCCAATTTAACTGCTGGATTCCCTGGACTCTTGCCGATATTGAGACAGGTGATTCGGCGGGAATGAACTCCAGTGGAGTCGGGAGTTTTGGTCTGTGTCCCGCTCTAGATTAAGTTACTTTTCTAGGCTCTGTTTCACCATTGGAACCCCCCATTAGCGCCAAGTGTCACCCCACATTGGGTGTCTGGTTGCGCCCTGTTCCCAGCTTCACTCTCCAAGAATCGAGCTCGGTCGGTGTGGGCAGATAGGGAGTCATACCTGAGTCTGGCAGAAGGGGCTTGCACCCTTATCAGACCGAGAGTTCAGCCTTGTGGCTGGAAACGTTATGTACGGGCTTTCACCGTGATTCACGTTTCAACGAATCGCACT
>NZ_JAUBPI010000020.1:0-83544 GCF_036700645.1 Microcoleus sp. S36b_A4
AAGGGTTTCATCCTATTTTACCTTTTTTGGTCTACCCCCTTGACAATTCGCACTTTTTCTTAACTTGTCACAAATGGGGAACAGTCGGTTTGTGGCTGCGTTGGTACGATGAGACTGGTTGGATACCGACGCCAGCAGAACGTGCCGAGGAGGAACGCCAACGTGCCGAGCAAATGGAAAGAGCTCTAGCTGAGGAACGTCAACGGGTTCAGCAATTGTTGGAACAGTTGCGATCGCTCGGAGTCAATCCAGATGTTGAATAAATTCCGATCGGAAAGAGGGTTTGCAAGTTCAGCAACGCATTTTTCTCAAAACTTGCAAACTTCTAACCCACTGACTGGACAACTTTGCCGCGCGATCGCATTATCTGCCAGATAAAGCGAACTCAGATTTTTCAGTGCTGCTAGAGGACTGAAATCTGCAACTGGATTGAAGCGGAGATTAAGCCATCCCAAATTTATCAGTTTTGCCAAAGGGCGAACATCTTTGACTTGATTGCCTTCAAGATTGAGCCCAGTGAGGTTTGTCAGTTCCGCTAGCGGACTAACATCTTCAATTTGCTTGCCCTTAAGGTTAAGAAACTTCAGATTTATCAGCCTCGCCAGAGGGCCGACATCTTTGATTGGGTTGCCTTCAAGGTTAAGGTAAATCAGGTTTTTCAGTCCCGCTAGAGGACTAACATCTTGGATTTGATTGTTGTCGAGGTCAAGCGAACTCAGATTTTTTAATCCTGCTAAAGAGCTAACATCTTTGATTTGGTTATTCTCAAGGTTAAGCGAACTTACGTTTTTTAGTCCTACCAGAGATTTGACATCTATTTGATTACCTTCAAGGTTAAGTTGCTCCAAATTTGTCATTTCTGCTAAAAAGCTGACATCTTTGATTTGGTTGTATTCTAGATCGAGCTGCTTGAGCTTTGTCATTCCTGCTAAAGAACTAACATCTTTAATTTGGTTATCTTGCAGATAAAGGCGAGTCAAATTTGCCAGTTTTGCCAGAGCGCTGATATCTTCTACTTGGTTGAAGCGAAGATTAAGCCAAATCAAAGATGTCAATCCTGCCAGAGGGCTGACATCTTTGATTTGGTTGAGAGTGAGGATAAGCTCATTCAGGTTGTTTATTCCTGCTAGAGGGCTGATATCTTTGAGCTGATTACTTTCAAGGTCAAGCGTCTTCAGGTTTGTCAGTCCTGCTAGAGGGCTGATATCTGCGATTTTGTTGGCAATCAGCTTGAGCCAAGTTAGGTTTGTTAGCCTCGCCAAAGCTCTAACATCTGCAATCTGGTTTTTGTCAAGATTAAGCCCAGTTAATTTTGTCATTCCTGCTAGCGGGCTGACATCAGTAATTTTGTTATTGTAGAGGGCAAGCGAAGTTAGATTTGTGAGTCCTGCTAGAGGGTTAACATCAGCAATTTGGTTATGACCAAGGGAAAGTGACTTCAGGTTTTTTAGTCCTGCTAGAGGGTTAACATCAGCAATTTGGTTGTTGTCAAGGGAAAGCTTCTTAAGGTTTTTTAGTCCTGCTAGAGGGTTAACATCAGCAATTTGGTTGTTGTCAAGGGAAAGCTCCTTAAGGTTTTTTAATCTTGCCAAAGGGCTGACAGCTATAATTCGGTTGCTGTGGAGGTAAAGCTCTTCCAAGTTTGTCAATTCTGATAAGGGACTCAGGTCACTGATCCCTTTCTGGTGGAGGTAAAGTTTAGTGACACTTAACAGATTTTTGGCAGCGAGTTCGCAATCATTTGTACCTGCTTTTGCTAACAGCACCTCTACAGTGATTCTCGCCTCGGCTGACAAACTGGCTTGCTTTTGGCACCACTCTTTAAAAGAACTCCCGCTATTAGGTTCGGCGGCTTGAGCGATTCCCCATCCCCAGCCACTGAACGCCCACATATTTATTATCAGAGCAACTGTGCTAATCGATTTCATAGTAGATCAACTCCCCATAAGATTAAGTAGGGTGTGTGACGGCTAAAAATGACTAAAATCAATGGTAACATTGAAGAATTGCCGTCACGCACCGTCCGGGTTAAATGGTGCGTTACGCTGTCGCTAACGCACCATACGTATTTCAGATATCATGTTCAATATAGTTAAAAAAGATAATGGATATCCTCACAATCGATGCAAAATATGTCAAATTGATAGCAATCCGTACCTTCTCTTGTATGAAGGATTGAACCATGCGTCTACATCTAGTCAGCGTCAGCTTTGCCACTCTGCTGCTTTCGCTCATCTCTCCCTTGTTACCATCTACCTTGAGTCTCTCGCCTTTAGTCGCGCAGGCGCAAACAAATCAAGATCGGAAAGCTATAGGCGATCGCCTGTTCAGAGAAGGTGAATATCTGAATGCAGGGCGCAGCTATGCAGCAGCTATCAGGAAATTCCAGGAAGCCTTATCGATTTATCAAGAAATAGGCGACAAAGCAAGCATTGGATCAACTCTCTACTACATTGGAGAGGCTCACTACAGCCAGGAAGAGTATGAGCAAGCATTAGATTACTTCCAGCAAGCTTTGCCTATTCGACGGGAGGTAGGCGATGGCGATGGGGAATTAGTAACCCTCAACCTGATGGGGAAAATTTACCACGAGCAAGGTCGTCAACTGGCCAAGCAAAGTCAACATCGAGAAGCTTTAGAGAAATTTCAGCAACTCCTGGTTATTGAGAGAAAACTTGGTCAGAAGGAAGCGGAAGGGTTAACTCTCAACCTAATTGGGATAGCTTACACTAACCTGGGAGAGTATGAATTAGCCTTGGATTTCTATCAGCAAGCCTTAGCTATTCCTCCACCCTATTTCGCGCAAGATAGGCTGTCAAAGCTGTTTAACGCGGGGAGGCTTTACGAGGCGCTAGGACAGTACGAACTGGCTTTGAAGTTGTATCAGGAATCCTTAGAAATCTCCAGAGAACGTGTACTACTTGTATTTGACAGCAGGGGCGCGATTGGCAGCATTGGGGGTGAAGTCAGAAATCTCAACGCGATCGCAAGCATTCACTCCCGACTAGAAAAGTACGAATTAGCCTTAAAGTTCTATCAGGAAGCCTTAGCAATCCTCAAAACAATTGATGACAAAACAGACAAAAAAAACCTGGAAGCAGGAACGCTCCGCAATATTGGGGTTGTTTACCTCAAACAAGGAAACTATGAATTAGCCTTGAAGTTCTTGCAGGAAGCTTTAACTATTCTCAAACCACTGGGCGACAAGAAGTCGGAAGGGGTAATACTCAGTAATATTGGCCAAGTATACTTTGAGCAAGGAAAGTATGAATTAGCCTGGAATTTTTATCAGCAAGCCTTGGTAATTCTCCAGGAATTTGGCCACAAGGCGGATGAAGGACACGCTCTCAAAAACATCGGGTATCTGCTAGAGAAACAGAATCAGCCAGAATTAGCGATTGTGTTCTTCAAGCAATCAGTCAACGCCAGAGAAGTGATTCGCAAGAATATCAAGGGACTTCCTCAAGAATTCCAGCAATCCTACACAGAAACCATTGCTAAAGATTATCGCCACTTAGCCGATCTCCTCCTGAAACAAGACCGAGTTCTCGAAGCCCAACAAGTGATAGATTTACTCAAAATTCAAGAACTGGAAGATTATCTCAGCAATGTGCGGGGCAACGACCAAACTGCTCAAGGAATTCCCAATACTCCCTCAGAACAGCAAATTCAAAAAGGCTACGAAGCCCTTTTAAATAAAGCAATTCAACTCGGTAAAGAACTCGTCAACATCGAAAAGATTCCACCTGCTAACAGAACCCGCGCCCAGCAACAGCGTATTCTAGAGTTGAGAAAAAATCAGCAAGAAATTTCTCAACAGTTTCAAGAATTCCTCAAAAGTCCAACCGTAACTGCACTGGTGGCGCAACTGAGGCAAGTCACGGGTGGAGAAACTCTCAATCTTGCTAATTTCAATAGTTTACGAGACAACCTCCAAAAGCTGCAACAAAACGCTGTCATTCTGTATCCCTTGGTTCTGGATGAGCGATTGGAACTGATTTTAGTTACCCCTTATTCTCCTCCGATTCGCCGCACTGTGGCTGTGAAACGGGAAGAACTTAATGGTGCGATTGCTGATTTCCGTCGTAATATAACAAATCGGAATGGCAAGATGGCTGATGCTGAAGTTGCGGGTCAAAAGCTTTACCAATTGTTAATTAAACCGATTGAAAAAGACTTAGCACAAGCCGATGCTAAAACTCTTATTTATGCGCCGGATGGACAGTTGCGCTATATTCCGCTTGCTGCCTTACATGATGGCAAACAATGGTTAGTGGAGCGCTTCAGGATTAACAATATTACTGCTGCCAGTCTGACTGATTTTAATACAAAACCTCAAAATAATTTGCAAATTCTAGCGGCTGCTTTTACCCAAGGCAGTTATAAGTTCAAAGTTGGGACGAGAGATTTCACAATGTCGGGACTGCCGTTTGCGGGTCGAGAAGTGGAAAATTTAGCGACGACAATTCCGGGTACAACGAAACTATTGGACAATCAATTTAACCGCGATACTGTGTTGTTGATGAATGATTATTCAATTGTTCATCTTGCGACTCACGCGGCTTTTTTGGTTGGTGAACCGGAAGATTCTTTTATTATGTTCGGGAATGGCGATCGCGCGACGCTACGAGAGCTCAAAACCTGGTCGTTACCCAAGGTGGATTTAATCGTCCTGAGTGCCTGCCAAACGGCTGTAGGCGGCAGATTAGGTAACGGTGAGGAGATTTTGGGGTTTGGCTATCAGGTGCAGCGTACAGGCGCTAGGGCCGCGATCTCCACGTTGTGGTACGTAGACGATGGTGGCACGCAAGTCTTGATGGATGCCTTCTATGCCGCCTTGAAGCAAGAGAATATGACCAAAGCCGAAGCCTTACGCCAAGCGCAAATTGCCCTGATTACAGGCAACTCTGTAGCATCAGGACAACAACCCATTAGCAGCAGCGCGCCGTCAGAACAGAGTAACAGCCTGAGCCACCCCTTCTACTGGGCACCTTTTATTCTGATTGGCAATGGTTTGTGAATCGATCGACCCAAAAGGTAAAGTTTTACGATCGAGATGAAATTTGGCCTCTCCCGGCAAACCCGTTTCCGGCTCGGACTGCTTGCTGTAGCTCAGCCTTCCCCGCATAGTAGCTTGGGCGGATGTTGAGATTCCGAAAAAAGCCTTTTAAGTGTCCAAAAAGCGATCGCCCGCGTGAAAATTGCACGGCAATTATGTTACATTTTTTATCACAGTCTGGAATTCGATCGGGCAACGCCAGCGAGTAGGGACAAGCCACCGCTTAGTTTCCCAGGGCTTGCAGGCGATCGCACAAGAGAGTTCCTTTCGTCAGCTCCAAATTTAAAAAATAGCCTCAGGCATTTGCTAGTAAAAGCAAGCTGCTCGGCGCGGGGCGACAAAAAACCTTGTGGCTGCTGCCCTGAACCTCAACCACAGCAATATTCTTTTAGGAATTCTGGCTCCATGTTTTCTAAACAAATCACCGACTCAAAAACCTACCAGTGGTTTGAGGAACGCCTGGAAATTCAGGCGCTCGCCGATGACATCACTACAAAGTATGTACCCCCGCACGTCAATATTTTCTACTGCTTGGGCGGAATTACTTTAGTTTGCTTTCTGATCCAGTTTGCCACCGGCTTCGCCATGACTTTCTATTACCGTCCCACGGTAGCAGAAGCTTTTTCTTCAGTGCAATACCTGATGACTGAAGTCAACTTCGGCTGGCTGATCCGCTCCATCCACCGCTGGTCTGCAAGCATGATGGTGCTGATGATGATTTTGCACATCTTCCGGGTTTATCTGACAGGCGGCTTCAAAAAGCCCCGCGAATTAACCTGGGTGACAGGAGTAATCTTGGCAGTCATCACTGTTTCTTTCGGCGTGACCGGCTATTCACTGCCTTGGGATCAAATCGGTTACTGGGCAGTTAAAATCGTTTCCGGCGTCCCCGAAGCTATCCCGTTTGTTGGTTCTTTGATGGTTGAACTGCTGCGCGGCGGTGTCAGCGTCGGTCAAGGCACTTTGACTCGTTACTACAGCTTGCACACTTTTGTGTTGCCTTGGCTGATTGTAGTGTTCATGCTGGCTCACTTCTTGATGATTCGCAAGCAAGGTATCTCTGGCCCGTTGTAAGTTTTGAGTTTTGGGGGCGGTATTTTTTTTGCCCCCCCGCTGAATTGTGAGTTGAAAATTCAGAATTCATGACTCATGATATTTATTTACGGCTAATACTTCCTGCGATCGCACCGCTGATTCAGACTAACGAATACAGCGGAATCCCAGGCCCGGGTAAAACTAAAAGGAGAACACTCTCACTATGTCTATTATCAAAAAACCAGATTTGAGCGATCCCGCGCTCCGCGCTAAGCTCGCTAAGGGCATGGGTCACAACTATTACGGCGAACCAGCTTGGCCTAATGACTTGCTCTACGTTTTCCCTATAGTCATCATGGGAACGATTTCTCTGTGCGTGGGTTTGGCTGTACTAGACCCGGCTTTGGTTGGCGAACCTGCTAATCCTTTTGCTACTCCGCTGGAAATTCTGCCGGAATGGTATTTGTGGCCTGTGTTCCAACTCCTGCGCGTTTTGCCTAACAAATTGTTGGGTATTGCTTGCATGGCCGGTGTTCCCGTTGGCTTGATTTTGATTCCGTTCATCGAGAATGTTAATAAGTTCCAAAATCCGTTCCGCCGCCCTGTTGCTACTACTGTTTTCCTGTTGGGAACTGCGGTAACTCTGTGGTTGGGTATTGGTGCTATTTTCCCGATCGACAAATCTTTCACACTGGGTCTTTTCTAAGATTTAAGTTTGCTTGATTTTGACGCCTGCGGGTTTCCTGTAAAGTGCTTTTGTACTGGTGGGAAACTTTAGCGGGCGTCATTTGATTTTAGATTTTAGATTGAAGAATTGGGGATTGAAGAATTGGGGATTGAAGAATTGGGGATTGTAGAATTGGAGATTTTACATTAATCTTTCTAAAAGTTAATAATTATCAGTAATTAATTGTAAGCTGAGGCGCATTTAAATTTGACAATCAAATTAGAGCAAATTCTTGTGGGGAGTAGGGGTTGGGCGTCCCGCCCGCCCAAAAATACAATTTAGATGCGTAGCAGTTTAGGCGCAACGGCTGGTATGAAAGTGCGGATTATCCATCGATCCTCCACCACCCTAGGGTCAAATTCCATTAAATTTTATTGCTAAATCTTGACAAACAGACCGAGAATATTTAGCGTAAGCCCTGAGTATCTTTTCTATAACTGGAAGGACTTCAGACCCATATAATAATAGCAACTCTCCCAGGTGCAAGCTATGTCCTCAGAGAAAGCATTAATTCTTGATTTTGCCCAGACAGACGCGATGAAATCGATTCTCCCCCATCCCGCAATCCTGTCGAGTCACGGGGCAAACTGGGAGGGAATTCATGTCGAATATCACCATCAGCCGCCAAGCGAATCCCCCGAACACTCTCTGCAACAGCACAGCATTGGCATGATACTCTCTTCAACTATCGGGGGAGCGAAACTGAACGGGAAACACTACGGTAGCGAACTCTGCCATAGTGGACAAATTTTTATCGCTGCTGCTGGTACTGATTACCACCCCTATGCAGTCGAAGACCATGAATTTATTGCGATCGCTCTTGAACCTACCGACTTCGACAATACAGTTTACGAATCGACAAATTCCAATCAGATTGAAATTATACCGCACTGGCAAATCCGCGATCCGTTGATTATGGGAATTGGTTGGGCCCTCAAAACCGAACTCGCATCAGGTGGATTAAACGGTACTCTTTATGTCGGTGCACTGAAGAACGCGCTTTCACTTCATATACTGCACCGCTATTGTGCACAAAAAACCAATATGCGCGATTTTGAAGGCGGTTTAGACCCTCACCAATTACAAATAGTTATTAATTACATTAATGAGTATATACACCGAGATTTGCACTTAAGTGAACTTGCTAATTTAGTGCAGATGAGTCCTTCTTATTTCGGTCGTTTGTTTAAACAATCAATTGGAGTTACGCCACATCATTACGTGATTCAGTGCCGAATTGAAAAAGCCAAACAGTTATTGAAAACGCAAGATTTATCAATAATCTATATCTCGCAACAAGTCGGGTTTCACGACCAAAGTCACTTTAGCAAGACTTTCTGTAAAATCGTCGGTTTGACTCCTAAGAAATATCGCGATCAACTTTAATAAAGGTAACACCCGCAGTCTGGCAGGGCTTAAAAACCCTAGCGGACTGTCGGACTCGCGGACTTACCCAAAGTTTTTGGCATTCTTGAGTTTTTGCATTCACCCACAAGTCCTAGGAGTGAATTAATTCCCCGTCTCATAGCGAAAGTCGGTTGAAACCGACTGGCAAATCCAATTAAATTATCATCAACACCAGTCCTCTTTCAGAGGACTTTAGCTATGAGACAGGGGTTTTTAACCCCTGGCGGACTCTCGGACTCTCGGAATATCGAACTGGCGGAATGTCGGACTCTCGCACTTACTGACCGAGCGCACCCGTCAGCGTTGTTACAATTATTCATCAAATTAAGTGAAATTTCGCAAGAAAATTGTATTTTTCACAATTTTTCCGCGAGAATTTACTATACAGCAGAGTTCGTAATTTTGTAAAGTTGCTTGCAAACATAAACCAGGGGTACCAGCTATGAGCTCTCAAAATCAACAAGCATCTTACGGTCAAATTCCCTTAAGTTTTATTGCAAATGCTGGACAAACTGACCCGAATGTGAAATTCCAGGTAAAAGGTGCCGGTCACAGTATCTATTTCACTCCAAACGAAATCACCTTTACCGCTTTCCAGCCACCTAATGAACCGGGAAATCAACCAACAAATTCTTCAATTGTCCGCAGCAGCTTAGCCAACAGCAACCCCAACCCCACAATTTCCGGGTTGGAACAATTGCCGGGAGTTGCTAACTTTATTTTAAGCGAAGATTCCAGTCAATGGCACACAGACGTTCCTACTTTTAACGGCGTTGTTTATCAAAACGTCTATCAAGGAATTGACCGCGTTTTCAAAGGCACAGAAGGACAACTTAAGAGCGAGTTTTTGGTTGCACCTTTTGCCGACCCGAGTCAAATTAAGATGAACTATACTGGTGTTAACGACATCCGGTTGCGTGACGACGGCGCACTAATATTAGAGACACCGCTAGGCGAATTAATTGATAACGCACCGATAGTTTATCAAGATATCAACGGACAGCGGGTGAATGTTCCCGCCGCTTACAATTTATTAGGAAACGGTCAAGTTAATTTTAGTTTGGGATATTTTGACCCCACTCAACCCCTAGTTATCGATCCGGTTTTAGCTTACTCCACTTATCTAGGTGGCAGCGGTGATGGCATAAGCGGCAACGGCAATGATTACGCCAACCGCATGACTGTAGATAGTACAGGTGCGGCTTACATTATAGGCACTACTTTTAACAATTTTACGACTACTCCTGGTGCATTGCAAACTACGCCAGGGGGTCAAGCTGATTTCTTAGTTACTAAAATTAACCCCCAAGGAACTGCCTTAGTTTACTCTACTTATATCGGCGGTGCTGGCAATGAATACGGTTTTGGGATTGCGGTAGACAGTCAAGGCAATACTTATTTAACCGGACAAGTCGATCCGGGTTATCCAACTACACCTGGTTCTTTTCAACCTACAGCAACTACACCACCTAGTTACTATGCTGCGGCAACTAAACTCAATGCTGCCGGGAATGGGTTAGTTTATTCTACTTTTTTAGGCGGTAGCCAGGGCAACCTCGGCAATGGCATTGCTGTAGACAGTAACGGCAATGCTTATGTTACTGGGTTGACAGGCGGCGGTTTCCCCACCACCGCCAATGCCTCCCAACCTCTATACGCAGGGGGAAGTGGCGATGCGTTTGTTACTAAAGTTAATCCAACTGGTAGTGCTTTAGTTTATTCTACTTATTTCGGCGGTAGCGATCGTGAGGACGCTCAAGCCATTGCAATAGATAATAATGGTAATGCCTACATTACCGGTCTTACTTATTCGACTAACTTGCCGGGGAGAGATTTAGGCTTTCAAAATGCCCTGGCAGGTAGTTATGATGGTTTTGTCGCTAAATTTGACGGCAATGGTGCGCGTGCTTATTCCACTTATTTAGGTGGCTTTGGCGAAGATAAAGGTGCTGATATCGCTGTAGATAGTACTGGAAATGCCTATGTTGTCGGAATTACCACTTCAACTGAGTTTCCGACTAAAAATGCAGTTCAAGCGACTTATGCAGGTGGTGCAAATGATGCTTTTGTCATCAAGTTAGGCCCTCTAGGTTACACTGCGATTTATTCAACTTATTTGGGTGGCAGCGGAGATGACAACGGGCATCGCATTACTCTAGACAGTGCGAATAATGTTTATGTTACCGGGGATACGACTTCGACTAATTTTCCGACTAAGAATGCTATTCAAAGTGTCAGCGGCGGCGGGAAAGATGCTTTTGTCACAAGTATCAATTCATCGGGTTCTGCCTTGGTTGATTCTACTTATCTGGGTGGCAGCGCTGACGACTACGGTAATGGTATTGCGGTGGATGCTACTGGTGCAGTTTATGTAGCAGGATCTACTGTTTCTACTAATTTCCCAACAGCAAATCCTTTGCAAGCGGCGAATGGGGGTGGTATTTCTGATGCTTTTATTACTAAAATAATTCCTGGCGGGCCACAGGTTAAGATTGTTGAGTCGGGCGGCAGCACTAATGTAGCTGAAAGTGGGACGACGGATACTTATACAGTGGTGCTAACTAATCAGCCTACTGCAAATGTGGCGATCGCACTCAATACTGACAGTCAAATTCAACCTATTGCTGGCATTAGTTTCACTCCAACTAACTGGTTTGTACCGCAAACAGTGACAGTCAGTGCAGTTGAGGATAGCCTAGCAGAAACTTCGCCACACACTGGCCCGATCGCTCACACTGCTATCAGTACCGATGCTAATTATAACGGCACTACTGCAAGTTTTACGGTCAATGGTACTGCTGGCAATACCGTCAAGGCTAATATTACCGATAACGACACCGCAGGCGTTAGCATTACTCCTGCTAACACGACTGCGACGGAAGGGGGTGCAACTGGAAGTTATACGGTTAAATTAAATACCCAACCGATCGCACCTGTTACGATTAACTTGGCTACAGGCAGTCAAATTCAACCAATTACCGCACTTACTTTTACAGCGAATAATTGGAATGTCGCTCAAACTGTGGCGGTGGCTGCTGTGGACGACAATGCAGTTGAAGGAAATCATGCAGGTGCGATCGCCCATACAGCTACCAGTAACGATACTAACTATAACAGCATCACAATTCCGGCTGTTAGCGTCGCCATTACCGACAATGACACGGCAGGCGTTAGCATTACTCCCACTAACACGACTGCGACGGAAGGCGGTGCAACTGGAACTTATACCGTTAAATTAAATACTCAACCGATCGCACCTGTTACGATTAACTTGGCTACAGGCAGTGAAATTCAACCAATTACCGCACTTACTTTTACCACTACTAATTGGAATGTCGCTCAAACTGTTGCGGTGAAAGCAGTTGACGATAATTTAGTTGAAGGAAATCATGCAGGTGCGATCGCCCATACTGCTACCAGTACCGATACTAACTATAACAGCATCACAATTCCGGCTGTTAGCGTCGCCATTACGGATAACGATATAGCAGGTTTCAGCGTTGCACCTACGAACATAACTGCTACAGAAGGCGGCGCCAATGGCAGTTACAAAATCCAGCTAACTTCCGAACCGAAGGCACCGGTTACTATCAGTTTCAATACTGACAATCAACTTAATCCGATCGCCACACCTCTTACTTTTGACAACACTAATTGGAATGTTGCTCAAACTGTCACTGTTACGGCAATCGACGACAATGTAGCACAAGGAACCCACAGCGGCACGATTTCTCACACAGCTATGAGTACCGATGCCAATTATAATGCGAAAGTCATTCCCAATGTGACAGCATCGATTACAGATAACGATAGTCCCGGTATTTCTCTTGTCCAATCAGAAGGCGGGACAGCTATTTCTGAAGGCGGTGCAACCGATAGCTACGGCGTACTTCTGACTACCGCACCTACTGCAAACGTCACGATTAATTTTGACACGGGCAGTCAAATTAATGCGATCGCACCTATCACTTTCACGCCGAATAATTGGAATGTTGCTCAAAATGTCACTGTTACGGCGATCGATGACACCATAGCGCAAGGAACACGCAGCGGCACGATCGCTCACACGTCTGTCAGTACAGATACTAATTATAACAACCTGACGATTTCTCCTGTGACTGCCACGATTGCTGACAACGACACGACGGGTGTGAGTATTTCACCGGAGATCACAACTGCTACAGAAGGCGGTGCCACAGGCAATTATACACTCAAGTTAAATTCGCAGCCAACTGCACCAGTTACTATCAGTTTTGATGCGGGAAATCAAATAAATGCGATCGGTGCAATTACCTTCGACGCTACTGACTGGAATGTTGCCAAACCCGTCACAGTAACGGCTACAGATGATGCGACTGTGGAAGGAAATCATGCGGGGGCGATCGGTCATACTGCTAGCAGTACCGATACGAAGTATAACGGCGTCGCAATTCCGGCTGTTAATGTCCCCATTACTGATAACGACACTGCGCCAACACCAACCCCAACACCTCCGTTACCAACACCAACACCAACTCCAACACCTCCGTTACCAACACCAACACCAACTCCAACACCTCCGTTACCAACACCAACACCAACTCCAACACCTCCGTTACCAACTCCAACACCAACCCCAACACCAACACCAACCCCAACACCTCCGTTACCAACACCAACACCAACCCCAACACCTCCGTTACCAACACCAACACCTCCGTTACCAACACCAACACCAACCCCAACACCTCCGTTACCAACTCCAACACCAACTCCCACACCTGCTGGAATTACCGTTGGCCCTGCAAGTGGATTAATCACCACAGAAGCAGGCCAAACCGCAACATTTAACGTTCAACTAAACAGCTTAAACATCCCACCTACTGGCGATGTGAAAATAGATTTAGCAAGTTCCAATACAGCAGAAGGAACAGTTTCTCCGCAATCGCTTACCTTCAACTCTACTAATTGGAATCAGCCGCAAACAGTAACGGTAACAGGCGTTGACGACTTTGCTATTGACGGTGATCAAACTTACACCATTGTTACTAGCCCTGCTGTCAGTACGGATAACAGATTTAACGGATTAAATGCGTCCGATGTCGCTGTCACCAATAACGATAATGACAGCAATATCCCAGCACAAGACTTAGCTGGAAACACATCAGCTACAGCCCGTACAATTAATGCAAGTTCCGCTCTCAGAAACTACAGTGATTCAGTAAGTAGTAACGATCCAGATTACTACAAATTCACGATCGGTGCTGACAATGACTTCGACTTGGCAGTCAGCGGATTTACGGGAGATATTAATCTTGAATTGCTTGACAGCAATCAAAATGTCATCTCAACTGCAATAAGTTCTGGCGCTGGTTCAAAATTAATTAACCGCATTTTGGCACACGGGACTTACAGCATTCGAGTTTCTTCAGTTAATAGTGCCCAGACTCCCTACAATTTGAATTTGTCGGCTGTACCTCGTCTTGCAGGTGTCACAACTACAGGCTATGAAGGCCCAGCCGTCACAAATCCCCAGTCAAATTCACCTAGCAGCAGCATTTTGCGCGGCATCAACAACAATCTACTCACTAACAATCTATCCACTTCCCTGATTGATAGCAATTTCCTCGACTCAGTGTTGTTTAGTGGTGTTGGTGGTAATAGTAATGCTTCAAGTTTCGTTAATAACTTCCTCCCAGCAGACTTTTTTGGTAGTTTTGACGGCAGCGGCAACGACCCATTTAATGAGAAACCTGCTAGTGTATCCAGCGCGCAAATAAATCTGGATAAATTCCGCGCCACACCACGTTTTTCCGGTATTGACGGCAGTGGTTTCTCTGTAGCGGTATTAGAGACTGGCATCAACTTAAACCACCCATTCTTTGGCCCTGACCGCGACTCAAACGGCATCAGCGATCGCATCGTTTATAACTACGATTTTGCCGACGGCGACGCGGATGCTAGCGACAAAGACGGACACGGATCGAACATTGCCAGCATTATTGCTTCTCAAGACCCAACCTATACAGGGATGGCACCTGAGGCTAATATTATCGGTCTCAAAGTGAGAAAGGATAATAAGGATAATATGCCTAGTGACGAAATTAATAAGTTTCCCTATGTTGAACAAGCTTTGCAGTGGGTATTGCAAAATGCAGATACTTACAACATTGCCAGCGTTTGTATGGCATTCGGCAGCGGTGAAAATTTTGCCACCAGTCAAACTTCACTCTACGGTATAGGAGATGAACTGGCAGCATTAGCGGCGAAAAATATAATTGTTGTCTCTTCATCAGGCAACCGTTACTACCCGTACCAGAATGAGCCTCCAGGTGTAAACTACCCTTCAGCAGATCCGAATTCGCTGTCGATTGGCGCGGTATACAATTCCAACATTGGTTCTTTCTCTTTGGGGAACTATTTTGCGAATAAGCCTGGTGAGACTGGGAAATTGGTAACAGCAAATACCACTGCTGCTGATCGTATTGCTCCTTTTTCTCAGCGTAACGGGACATTAACCACAGTTTTTGCTCCAGGAGCACCTATCACTGGGGCTGGCAAAGATGGCGATATAAACGAGAGAAGCACCTATCACGGTACCAGTCAAGCTACAGCCCACATTAGCGGCATAGCAGTATTAGCACAACAGTTAGCACAGCAAGAATTAGGCCGCAAACTGACGCCAAAGGAGTTCGCTAATCTTTTAAAACAAACCGGTGTCACTATCAACGATGGCGACGATGAAAAGGATAACGTTAAACATACAGGTCTTAATTTCAAGCGTGTTGATGTGCTGGCTTTGGGTGAAGCTATTGCTGGAGGAGGTGTTGTCCAGAACCGTCCGCCACAAGAAAAGATTCATTTAGACTATTTCATTAAGGAGTTTAATCAAGACATTCAAAATGTCTACACCGACCCGGATGGCGACTTAATCTCTTACAAATTAACTCGAGAGGATGGCAGTCCTTTAACCAGCAGTTTCAACAGTAGCTGGCTGGGATTCTCTTTCGACTCTAACAAGAACACCATCAAATTTACTGGCACTCCACCAGTGTTTAATATTAATGGAAAACCATTGAGTTTTGTAAGACCGTTTAAGGTTAAGTTAACCGCCACTGACCCTGCAGGTGCAAGCAATTCTCAAACCTTCAAGATAACAAAATATAACGGTCGCTGGGTGATTGATAATTACATTGCAGGTGCCAAGGTATTTTTGGATGCCAATAAAAATGGTGTTCTCGATGCTGGCGAACCCTCAACTAACACTGACACTAGCGGTGAATTTAATCTCGATTTTCCCTTTGAAACTTTCGACAAAAACGCCAATGGGGAGATTGATTCAAATGAAGGAAATTTAGTGGCTTTTGGAGGCACTGATACCGCGACCGGTTTGCCTCTAGAAACGCCTGTTACTGCACCTGCTGACGCTACTGTGGTCACGCTGTTAACTACTCTGATGGTGGACTTGATAGATAAGGGAATTGAGAGCGATCGGGCAGAATCTCTCATCAAATCTGCTCTTGCCATTCCTGCTGATGTTGCCATCGCAGATTTCGATCCGATCGCCGCCACCAACGACAGCGAACCGGGCGGCGTGGCAACTTTATCTGCAATGGTAAAAGTCCAAAATGTTATCACTCAAACTGCGGGTTTGATTGACGGTGCTTCCAGTGCAGCTACTAACGAAATTGTCAAAGCTGTTGTCAGTTCAATTACGAGTCAAATTCAATCCGGCACTGTTTTAAACCTCAGCAACGCACTCGCTTTAGAACCAATAATTCAGCAAGCTGCCGCGAAAATTCAGCAGATTGACCCCAGTTTCAACAGTCAAAAAGTTACCTCAATTACCTCGCAAGCTGCGACAGTAATGGCAACAGCAAATCAGCGCATTGATTCTGCTGTCTCCAACCCAACAGGAACATCAATTCCTGAATCAGTAGCCCGCGTCCAACAAGTAGCTTTGGGCCCAACTACTCAAGACTTCAAAGAAGTTGGTGCGGGAACTAAGACAATTTCCCAGGTAGTTACTGAGAATACTGGTGCTGCTTTAGATACCAAAATTCAAGCTGTGATATTACCTGCTGGGATTGCAACTCCTGTTGTCACCGGCGACGCAGATTTGGGCAGCAATTCCCCCGATCGAATTCTCGGTACAAATGGCGATGATACCCTGACTGGCGACAGTCCAAATAATGTTTTGCTGGGTCTGAGGGGCAATGATTCCCTCGACGGTGCGGTGGGGAATGACACTCTTTTCGGCGGCAAAGGTAACGATACTTTACTCGGAAGTAGCGGTGATGATGTCTTGTTTGGCAATCGCGGTGACGATTTGCTGAATGGCGGTTTGGGAAGTGATAGTTTGACGGGAGGGAATGGGGTAGATAAATTCTTGCTATCTACCAATTCCGGTACTGATACTATTACTGACTTTGAAGTTGGTAAAGACTTGTTAGTTTTGGGTAATGGTCTGACTTTCTCGCAATTCTCAATTACTCAAGAAAACAGTTCAACATTCATCCGCTTGTCAGCAACCGGAGAGATTTTAGCATCTCTGAATGGGGTGACGGCAAGTGCGATCGGTGTCGCAAATTTTGGCTCAATCTAATAGCAATAGGACTGATATGATGTCCGGTTTATCGACCATAATTCCTGTAGGGCGGGTTCGCGGATATCTTTAAGAGAAACGAGAGATTCTGTAAACCCGCCCCGGTATTCGACAGTACGATCGCGGCCGGGGCGGGTTTTTGAAATTGTCTATTAGCAGATATTGTTGGTGAACCCGCCCCTACCATCGACCTGATAATCGACCGCATTGGGTATAAGTCCCGATCGAGTAGTAGTCTATCCACCTATGAGGTTTTTGATATGAATGAAGATGCACCACCAATGTTTTTTCCTGTTTCTCGGCTGAAGTTATTCGTGATGTCCCTAGTAACCTTGGGCCTCTATCAAATTTTTTGGTTTTACAAAAACTGGCAGCTATTCAAAGCCGCAACAGGAGACGACATTAGCCCATTTTGGAGAGCTGTTTTCAACGGTATTTTTTGTTATTCATTGATTACGAAAATTAGAAATAGGGCTAAATTGCGCGGTATTGATGCCAACTGTAGTCCCTTCTTGCTGACTCTGGCTTGGTTGGGGCTTGCGCTGTGTACCCGACTGCCAGACCCATACTGGCTAGTTAGTTTTTTATCTGTAATAGTTTTGCTTCCTGTTCAAGAGATTGTGAATGAACTGAACAGTTTAGCAGCCCCAAACCACAATCCTAACGATCGATTTTCGGTATGGAATATAGTAACTATCGCTGTGGGAGGCAGCCTGTTTGTACTTGCGATCGTCGGGACACTGATGCCAGCAACTTAGGGGCGATTTGCATCAGTTTCACAACTCGAAACATCAAAGATTACTGTTGTTAACTAATCGATAAATTAATCATGTCTACTTTCAGTTCCGCTAGCAACTTTCCAACCAGCACAAATCCCCAATCCCTGACTGCCGAAAACTTTAATAACGACAATATCCCAGACTTAGCCATCAGCAGCGGAACCGCTGTTTCCCTATTAATAGGGGACAGCCAAGGAGGATTTGGCACTCCCGCCAACGTAAATCAATCCAGTCGTACTCCCATCGTAGCAGGTAATTTTAACACCGATAATTTCCTAGACCTAGCCGTAACTAACTGGTCTGGTGGAGAATTTCCTAGTGGTTCCGTTTACATCTTACCGGGTACTGGTCAAGGTACTTTTGGCAACTCCACTAGCTTTAGCGCCGGGACAAACCCGCCCAGTGCGATCGGCGTAGGCGATTTTAACGCAGACAATTTATCAGACATAGTTGTAGCAGACATTAATGGTGGCGTTTCCATCGGATTACAAAACGCTCAAGGCAACGGTTTTGCTATTGAAGAAAATATATCTCAGGTAGGGACAACTCCAACCGCGATTGCAGCGAGAGACTTTAACAGCGATGGCCGCCTCGATCTTGCCATCACTAGCAGCGGTTCTAACAACGTTTCCATCCTACTGAACACGGGAGGCGCTGGTGCAGACCGATTTTCAATCGCGGTAAATTATGCAGTTGGGACTAATCCAACATCCATTGCCGCAGGAGACTTTAACGGTGACAACATTCTAGATATCGCCATCACCAACAGCATTTCTAACAACATTTCCATTTTACTTGGAACTGGTCAAGGTGTCTTTGGCAATGCCACCAACTACTCAGCGGGAGGCGATAGTCCGGCATCGATCGCAGTTGCCGACTTAAACGCCGACAGCAAACTCGATATCGCTGTGGCTAACAATCAATCAAACAACGTTTCTATTCTAACTGGAACCGGTCAAGGCACTTTTGGCAACCCCATTAACTACGCAGTCGGGACAAATCCAAAAGCGATCGCCATCAAAGATTTTAACGCCGACAACAAACCCGATCTCGCCACCGCCAATAGCGGTTCTAACGATGTCTCCATCCTGCTGAATACCACCGTTGAGGTCAATTTCGGCGCAGCCACTTACAGCGGCACAGAAGGAACAACAGATACCATCGTTAATGTCCCAGTCACCATCAGCGGCGGCACTCCCTTCAGCGATCTAGTTGTACCAATTGTTATCGACCCCAGCAGTACAGCTACCCAAGATTCAGACTACACTTTTTCACCTGCCACTCTCACATTCAGTGCAGGTACCAACACCCTCACTCAGAATGTTGCTGTCACTGTCAAAGCTGACAATATCCCAGAGAACGCCGAAACAGCGGTGTTCAGCTTTGGTACGATTACTGATGGGATTGCAGGTACAACAAAAGAAACAACACTAACTATTCCGGCCAATGACGCCATAGATTACGCCATTGCTGCCGGTACTGCCAGCCTCGCCGAAGGCAACAGTGGCACTACTCCCGTTACTTTTACCGTGACTCGCAGCGGCGGGATTGATGCTGCCAGCAGTGTAAATTATGCAATTGGAGGAACTGCTACAAACAGCAGCGATTACAACAATATCGGCGGCACTTCTGGGGGAACTAGCATTACTGGTACGGTTAATTTTGCGGCGGGCGAGACATCGAAAACCATTACTTTAGATGTATTGGGCGATGCGATAATTGAACCGGATGAAACTATTACTGTTACTCTGTCAAATCCGGTTGCGCCCGGCCCGACTCCGACTATTACCGCTGCTACCGCTACAACTACGATCGGTAATGATGACACTGCCGGAGTCACCGTCAATCCTGCCAGCGGATTAGTGACGACAGAAGCAGGCGACAGCACTACATTTACCGTTAAACTTAACAGTCAACCCAGTGCTAATGTTAGCATTGATTTGAGCAGTTCCAATCCCGCCGAAGCAACAGTTTCCAGCAACAGTTTAACTTTCACGCCTGCGAACTGGAATCAACCGCAAACGGTAACGGTGACAGGTGTTGACGACAGCGTTGCTGATGGCAGTAAAACTTACAATATTGTCACTGCTGCGGCTGTCAGTACCGACATTAATTACAGCAATCTCAATCCCGATGATGTCAGCGCCAGCAACAGCGATAATGAAACTCCTGGCATTACGATTAATCCTGCCAGCACAAATGCAACGGAAGGCGGTGCAAATGGAAGTTACACTGTTCAGTTAAATAGTCAACCGATCGCACCTGTTACGATTAACTTGGCTACAGGCAGTCAAATTCAACCAATTACCGCACTTACTTTTACAGCGAATAATTGGAATGTCGCTCAAACTGTGGCGGTGGCTGCTGTGGACGACAATGCAGTTGAAGGAAATCATGCAGGTGCGATCGACCATACAGCTACCAGTACCGATACTAACTATAACAGCATCACAATTCCGGCTGTTAGCGTCGCCATTACCGATAACGACTTCCCAGGCGTTTCTATTAACCCCACTGCTGCGAATGCAACGGAAGGCGGTGCAACTGGAAGTTACAGCGTTCAGTTAAATACTCAACCGACAGCACCTGTTACGATTAACTTGGCTACAGGCAGTCAAATTCAACCAATTACCGCACTTACTTTTACCGCTAATAATTGGAATGTCGCTCAAACTGTGGCGGTGGCTGCTGTTGATGACAATGCAGTTGAAGGAAATCATACGGGTGCGATCGACCATACTGCTACCAGTAGCGATGTTAATTATAACAGCATCACAATTTCACCTGTTAGCGTCGCCATTACTGATAACGACAATACGCCGACACCAACCCCAACTCCTGCAACCCCAACCCCAACTCCTGCAACCCCAACCCCAACTCCTGCAACCCCAACCCCAACTCCTGCGATACCGACACCCACTCCTGCGCCAGCGCCAATTCCTGCAACCCCAACCCCAACTCCTGCAACCCCAACCCCAACCCCAACTCCTGCAACCCCAACCCCAACTCCTGCAACCCCAGCCCCAATTCCTGCGCCAACGCCAACGCCATCAGCAGATGTCGCCGTTACTAATAGCGATAACAAAACCCTTTGGTGCGGTTTGGAAAAAGGATTAGACAAACTAGAAAACATTGTTAACGACCAACTTAATGATTTCAAACTGCCAATTTTAGGACGACTCAGCGACATTTCTCCGAATTTTATTAGCAATTTCAAAAATAGTCTGGTCAATACGATTAAAAATGCAACAGATTTCACGCCTAGTCAGCTCCAAAATAGCATTCAGGAGGTTGTTGGGTCGGCATTCGATGTTAAAGTCGAGAGCAGTTCAAATCCCAATGACAGTAACTTAGTCATTAAAATTGGCAAAAAATATCAACTAGATGATATTAAGTTTGCTGAAGATTTAGGATTGCCCGCACTCGGATTGAAAGTCAAAAACCCTCCGAAGCTATCGAATCAAGTTGTCGCCTTCTCACCGACTACAAATCTCTCTCGCTTTGCCAATTTATCCAATGATTTAGAAGCATCAAGCCTCAATTCGACTATCAGTAATTCAGCCGCATTAGCACCTGTTATAGATAGTAGTAATGGCTCTCGTTCTAGTGCGATTGTTCCTTCTCAGAGTTTGATTTCGCCAGTTGCTAGTCTTTTCAAGACCCCTGAAAAATCGGGATTTGACTATGAATTATCTATTGGTGTCGGTTACAACAAAGATTTTGGCTGCTACATCGATACGGACAATACCAAATTGAACGCTAACTTTAAGTTAGCACTTCCTGAGAATTTCAAGGTTCAAGCTAATCTCGCTTTTTTACAAGCTGAATTTACCGACGATCCTGAAAACCCAACTCAACTCAATGCCAACTTTGAAGTCAAGTTGAATGACTTAGATAATCTGGGCGGTACTGATGATGGCAATCGTTTAACTTTGTCTGAGTTGGACGGGAGTTATCAGTTAGAAGACTTATTTCAATCTAGCCTAACCAGTAATGCCAATCTCGGCTTGCACGGAAAAACTAGCATTAATGGCAATGCTGCTTTTCCATCTTTTGACTTGGATTTGGCAGTCAATTGGCCGCTGATTAATTATAGAAACGGTCAATTAAATAATTCGCCGTCGTCTCCAAATTCATCGAGTATATCAAATTTCAATTCATCACTGACATCCAATCAGAATTTGTCAGCGGCTTCACGGTTAAATCAATTGCTAGGTTCCTCAAATTCAAACACAAGCGCTACTTCAAATTTATCATCATTGTTGCCATCAAATAATCAGGTAAATATAGGCTCGCCAACCACCAACAATACCTTTGCTGGCTTGCCTAACCCGAAAGTCGAATTTAACAACCTCAAACTCGACTTGGGAACCTTTATTACTAACTTGGCAAAACCAATACTCACCACTGTTTCTGATATTATTGACCCTTTTAGACCCATTATCGATTTCCTAAATACAGACACTAAGTTACTGTCAGAACTTGGCGTTGCTGATTCCTTTGATAACAATCGAGATGGCCAAGTTTCGATCTTGGAACTGGCAACTAAATTATCGACTGGTAATGTTGCTACTGACTTCTTAAATGCAGTTATCAAAATCGACGAGATATCGCAATTGGCAAATAGCCTGTCAAACTCTTCAAAAAATATTGCCATCGATTTAGGTTCCTACAGTTTAGGCAATATTAATGTTGCCAAGCCCAACTCTAGCCTCAAAAACAAAACACCGACACTGAAAAACTCAGTCTCCGATATTTCTCAACAAATTAATTCTAAAACAGGCGGCAATAAAAAAGATTTTGTCAATAAATTCAAGAGCGTTCCGGGCATAGACTTGCCAATTTTAACCAAGCCAGAAACAGCAATTCAACTTCTTTTAGGAAAACCTGATGTTGTCCTTTTCACCTACGATATGCCTCCACTGGGAATAGATTTCAATTTTAAGAAAGAGTTTCCTATATTTGGGCCGATATCAGGGTTACTTGAAGGCAACTTTAATGCGTCAGCACACCTCGCATTTGGCTACGATACTTACGGATTAAAAGAATGGAAAGACGATGAATTCGATGCGTCATCAGCCTACAAAGTTTTAGATGGTTTTTACGTGAGCGATCGCGCAAACCCAGACGGTACTGGTGCGGATGTTGATGAACTTAAAATCAATGCTGGTATTAAAGCCGGGCTCGGAGTAAATGCAGTAGTGGCCAGCCTTTATGGAACGGCTGGAATACAAGGAAGCATAGGCATTGATTTAGTAGATATTGGAGAAAATAACGGCAAAAGCGATGGTAAAATCCGAGGCTCAGAAATTGGCTCCCGCATTAGTAAACCCTGGGAACTTTTTGATATATCAGGTCAAGTTAATGCTTTTTTAGGGCTGGAGTTTCAAGCTATAGTTCCTTGGGAATTTTGGGAAGGAAAACAAACAGTTTGGAAAAGAAATTTTGCTACATTTGAGTTGGCTAAATTTGGCACTGGGGAAAGTTCAAGACAGAGTGGTAGCGGTGTTAATAGTTACCTAACGGGAGCTAAAGTCTTCTTTGATTCTAACTTTAACGGTATCCAAGATGACAAAGAACCCTTCACAATTTCTAACGTCGATGGCAGTTTTAATTTAGATGTCTCTCTTCCAGAATTTGACAAAAATAACAGCGGCGAAATCGAACCGGATGAAGGCAGACTGGTAGTTACTGACGGTATTAATACCGCTACTTATTTACCCCAGCAAACAGCGCTAACAGCAACACCTGATACTACTGTTGTGACGCCTTTAACTACTCTGATGCAGAAGATGGTTGCACAAGGTATCAATCCTAATGAAGCAGAGACTAAAGTTAAAGCAGCATTTGGAGTACCGTCAACAATTGATTTGACTGGCTACGATCCGCTACAGGCAATTACTCAAAACGATCCGAACGGTTTGGCGGTTTATGCAGCACACATTCAGGTACAAAACGCTGTTGTTCAGACGACAATTTTAATTAGCGGGATTTCGGCTAACTCTAAAACCGATATTGCCGATCGCATTGTTTCCACTATTGCCAATCAAATTCAATCCGGGGCTGTCGATTTAACCAATCCCGCACAGTTACAAAGCATCATTCAGTCTGCTGCAACTCAACTGCAAGCACAAAAAGCGTCCGATCTTGCACCGGAAGTTGCTAAAATTATTGCTGAAGGGAATCAGCGGGTACGGGCGATCGCATCCCGCAACCTCCCACTTTCAGATGCAGCTACTAAAATAGCCAAAGTTCAACAGGTAGAACAAGGTGAAGTCGCTAAAGACTTGCAGCAAGTCGCAGCCGGAAATAAAACAATTCAGGAGGCGATCGCAGAAAATACAGGCACATCCTTAGACGCACAAATTCAATCGGCAAGCGTCAATAACCCCACAATTCGCAAGAATATAGACAGTGACTTCACTGCTGCGGAACCTTTCCCCGACAGCGGCATAGAATTAGTCAACAATTCCCCCAATCAAAAAATCGGTACTGATGGCGACGATACTCTAGGTGGCGACAGCAGCGATGACGTTTTAAGTGGCAAAAAGGGAAATGATTTGATCTTTGGTTTTAACGGCAATGACTGGATTAATGCCAATCAAGGCAATGACTTAATCAATGGCGGTTTTGACAACGATACCCTTTACGGCGGCAAGGGAATTGATACCATTACAGGTAGCGATGGTGACGATATTATCTTTGGCAACCGAGGCGACGATCTGCTAGATGGCAGCACTGGCAATGATACTTTGCGCGGAGGCAAGGGAAATGATACTATTATTGGGGGTGATGGCAACGACTTCCTATTCGGTGAAGATGGAGATGACACTTTGATCGGAGGTGATGGCAACGATCGCTTCTTGCTATCTCCCAATTCCGGTATCGATATTATCTTGAATTTTGAAGACGGAAAAGATTTGCTTTCTCTAGGCAACAATCTTACTTTCTCCCAACTGTCAATTACTCAAGAAAACAATGCAACTTTCATCCGTTTATCAGCAAACGGAGAAATTTTAGTCTCTCTAAATGGGGTGTCGTTCAGTCTAATTAATGTCGCCGATTTTGCTTCAATCTAATAGCAAGTAGTCGCACATAACTACGGTTTATGTCCGACTCTCAGAGATTGGGGCTAATACTTTAGATACAGAAAGTAGATCTACTTACCAGCAATCGTTAAAAATTCCACTCAATCTCCGGGAAAAGGCTAGACTGGAGCGCAGACATATTCAGTAAAACTATATCTATATTGCCACTGTGTTCACAAATAAAGATGGCTATAGTTATACTTACTGATTTTGGCAATTAAGTGGGATTCAATACCCGCTCAATGGCCGCTCAATACCCTCTTGCTGCTAAATGCGAAGCGCGTTATGGCGAAGGATTCTCGGAGGAATTATGATGAACCTAAATTTAGATACTATTTTCTCATCGCTGATGAACCCGGCACTGAACGAGTTTCAGGTTTGGGCTTTGCAAAACCCGGAAGAAAGTCTCAGCAAAACGATGCTACCGCCGATCGCCCTGATTGAGGGTTTGATTGCCAACGAACCCACGTATTTGCCGATAAAACGGCTGGCTTTTGGAGCCAACTTTTGCTGCGCGGGGCAAGTCGTGATGGGAGAGTTTGACACGCTGGAAAAAGCACTCACATCGCCCCAGGCACGCGGATGGCGGCTGGGTACTTCTGTACTCGATCCCGATCGCGCGCCCAACCAAGATGTCGGCGGTAGGAACCTTTTCCTGCTGTCTTTGTCCGATCGCGAACCTGACGGTAGCAGCAACCACGCGGCATTCCGAAGCTGTATGCAGAAGTATCTGTTCAACAGTGCGACAGCGGATCGCCAGGGAGACGAAATCGCCCGACGGTTGCTCGATCGGCTAGCTGTAGATTATGCCCAAATGCCACACGGTGCGGGGGGAGCGTTTTTTACCGATGTCAAGCGGGGTTGGATGGGATTTTTAGTCCGATATCTGCACTACGTCATCTTTGGGATTAATCCAGACGATTCAGAGTCGATCGAACTTCTCACCGAATTGCATTACACCCGCCAAAGCCCGCTGCACTACTTCGCCGTCATCGGCAACCTGCTGCAAAGCCTGAACCTCTTTGGACACGGGGATTTGTCCGCTCTTATCGAGCGTGCAGCGACTATCTATGAAAATTCCCCAGCTTTAGCCGACTTCGAGAAGAGCTCGGAAAATAACGGCATGACTAAGCGGGAATTGGCAAAGCTGATGACATCGATTATGGGCATAGCGGGAATGCAAGGCCCCCTGCACCTGGGCTACACGGCAATGGGATACCGCCCTCTCCCCGCCTATAAAGGACAGCAGACGGCCGAAATTAACCCGACTGATTTTTGGGATCAGCTCGATTTGGACGATCGCCAGTCGATCGAACTGTTCCTCTTGGAATGCGCGCGCCTCTGGGCCCCCGTCAGCGCCACCCACCGAGTCGCGACAGAGCCTTTCAGCGCAACGGTAGCGGGCAAAGAGCGCACCTTCCCTGCCGGAACCAAGGTACTGATACCGCTCAGTTTGGGGCTGCTAGACGAGAGTTTCTGGGGCTCTACGGTATACGAATTCAACCCTAAGCGGGAGAATCTGTGCCCTTTTCATATGGGATTTCATTCCGTGGGCGATCGGAGTGCGGGACGGATTTGCCCCGGTAAAGACATCGCACTCAAGATGCTGGTGGATGTCGTGAGTACGGTAGGCAAAGTGCGGCGAAGCTCTGAGCCTAACTTGCAGCGGTAATTAATCCAAAAGCTCGATCGGACAGCGGTTGAAACTGAGATATTATATCATTCTCAAGAACAGGCTTTCCGGCCTGTTCCACAAAGAATTAATTGCTTGTGGGGAGTAGGGGTTGGGCAGGAAAGCCCGCACATAAAAGCCTTATTGAGAATGATGCAAGATGTGAGTTGAAACCGCACGCCACATAAACTATTGAGCGATCGACTAAGAAATCAAGGGGGTATCTAAGAGGAAACCAAAGCACAACTATTTTGAGGGATAATACCATGTTAATCGAAGAAAAGCAACTAAAAGACATCGCTAATTGGATGAAAGTAGAACATCCAGCGGAGTTACCCGAAGTCCTGCAAGGTATCTTTTTTATGGACGGGAATGTTTTACCAGACGATTGTCTGACGATGTACAGTTCAGACTGGAATGCTGAGAAACGGACGTTATTGCTGCGCGTTTTTGACCCAGTTATCTGGACCTTTCATTCATCAATGGCGGGACGGATGTTAATTTATTTAGTCAAATTTTCTCGCTTCAGCTACTTGTTCCGATTCTCTGATGCAACTTTGCAGCACGGACATATCACGCCGATAGTGTTTGGATGGTCTGTGCCGCCGTGGCTGGTAGATTTTTTGATTGATCGAGATCCGAACACTCCGAATGGAGATATCTGGCATCGCACAAACTCGTTTTTCGGCAGACCTGCTGAGAGCGGATATATACTCCGTAGGGTTGTAGACAAAGATGGCAACTACACATCAGCTTTTCCAGATATGCTGTCTAAAGTTGAGAGTGATTGTTTAATCATTGCCAAAGAGTGAAAATTTTTACAAAAACTACAAAACCCGCTTCGTTAGGCGGGTTTTGTTGATCGAAGCGGCCGGATTTTAACCGAGAACCCCCAGTAACACAGTTTTATTTGCTAGCCTATAAAGGCTATGCAGCAAGCTTTAGCAGGCTGTTGTCAATTCTTCCTATCAATAATTCGGGTAGTGTTGGATTGGCAACTGTAGAATAAGGGTTTCAGGGCGATTGCACAATCGATATCCCAACGGAAAATCAACGGTTTCAGACTAGGATCTAAAAACACTCCTGACTATTGATCGTTGACAGTGTAAAGCTTGAAACTAGAATGGGGAACACGAGTTCTCTGTAAAGTGCGATCGCCATCTCCTCATGGGATATTGAGGGTAGGAAACCTCTCCGTCCAGACTCATCATTATAACAAAAAATCTGGCTTTCACAAGGATTTTATTCAGTTGACACAAGCTCGAAAGCTCGCATTTATCTAGGTCATTGTTGACAGGGTTGCAGTTTATCTTTCCTGAATCTACTGTGCTCTCACTTGATTCAGGTAGATGAACACAAACATTCTCAAAATAGCTGGTTCTTTGGGCTTAAAGTCCCTAGGTATTTACTTTGGAGGAATTTGTCATGACTAAAGTTTCACCAATCGACTCTTATCAACTTGAGCAATTACTAAAACGCCTCGAACAAATTGAAGCTAAGCTCGGAATCAAAGTTGGCTCAGGTGGCGCAGAATCAGGTAAAGAAGCACAACATTTTTGTGCTTTGCCAAAGGTTCATCCACGCACTTTCGATCCCAGCGTGTCGCCGGAGCGTGCTCGTCTAATACGGTTACTCGGGAAGAAGTGGGTTAATGGTACAAAGTTACGTTATTACTTTTTTGAGAGTGGTTCCTATTCAGGCGGGAATGAACAGAAGGAGATTGTGCGGCAGGGGTTTGATGTGTGGAAGAAGGTAGGGATTGGTATCAAGTTTGAGGAAGTTCGCAACATCAGCGAGGCAGAGATACGAATCGGCTTTTTGGAAGGGGATGGGGCCTGGTCATATGTTGGCCGCGATACAATCGATATTCCTAAACAAGGCGAGCGTACCATGAACTTCGGATGGGATCTTCGGGCTGATCCCCGTGGGGTAGATGTCCCTGTTCACGAGATAGGCCACGCTTTAGGTTTCCCTCATGAGCACCAAAACCCGTTTGCAGGTATCGTATGGGACGAAGAAGCCGTTTATAAATATTTCGGTTCTCCTCCTAACGAGTGGGACCGAGATACAACTTTTTATAATGTGCTCCAAAAGCTTGCAGTAGGAGAAGTGGAGGGGTCAAAGTGGGACCCCAACTCAATCATGCACTACGCTTTTGCAGCGGGACTCATTGAGAAACCTGTGGAGTATCAGAACGGATTAAACCCTGCTGGCGGACTTTCTGAGCAGGA
The DNA here is from genome assembly GCF_036700645.1 of Microcoleus sp. S36b_A4. NCBI lineage: Bacteria > Bacillati > Cyanobacteriota > Cyanophyceae > Oscillatoriales > Microcoleaceae > Microcoleus > Microcoleus sp. S36b_A4. Next base: position 28,583 of record NZ_JAUBPI010000020.1, read on the forward strand.
TGTGTTGCAGGTACGATTATTCTATCCCCCGCTTGATGACTCAAGTTATACAGAACTTAAACCCTTCCATTCCGAGATTCTGTCCCTCGCGCCTGCTGAACAGAAGAACTTTGTGATCAAACCCTCTGCTACCCGAACCTATACAATTGGAACCTTCGGAAAACTAGATACAGTTATGGTTCTTTTCGAGGATCAGAGTGGTGACCTGAAATATGTTGCTGGTGACGACGACAGTGGCACAGACTTGAATGCACAAATCAATGTTCGGCTTTATCAAGGTCGGCGGTATGTGTTGAGAATCCGCTTATACTCTAACTTTTCTGGTGGTGAAGCCTCAGTGATGCTTTGGTAAGGGCTGCCGCAAAATTTTAGAGAGGAAAGCGATTTCTCAAAGTAGTGCATGGCCACCCGTAGAGTATATGGGGCAAGCTATTTTCTATTTTGTCTTTTTTCTCCCAATAGAAAGCGGGTAATTTGCTCATCAAGCAGCAGGTGATGCGCGAGGAAGGCGGGTTTGGGCTGATTGGAGTCTGAAACGAGGTACAGCAGTTTGTGGTGACTTAGGGGGGCAGAGAGCCTCCCGTCTCCTGCCTCAACACTCCAATTTCTAGCTTGGGTGAAAAAGTGAGATGCTCCCTAGGTAGGACACGGCGCTGTGTAACCGAAAATGATATTACTTCTGGCTCATCAGAGTTTATTTGCCATGATTATACAGCGTATTCTAGGTTCATAAAGTAGTAGGGAAAAGGCAATGCCTTTTCCCTACGGGGATTCATGGATCAGGGGTGTACTTCACAAATAACGTGGAATCTGCTGTAAGATGTTTGGTTTCACCCTTTTTTGATTTGCCAACCGTCTATTAATCCATCGTCCCTACAATATTCTCACCTAATTAACTAGCTCGATCGCACTACAGGAGAGCAAAATCTGTGGCAGTAATCACGCTTGCAGGCACATTGCTGAGAGTTGCCAAAAGTTGCCCGGAACCAGTAACTCGGATGAGAGTTGAACTATTCTCGGCAACAATGCTCAGTTGGGAGAAATCCAGACCACCCATTAAGCCGATCGAATCGATGCCGTATTGAAAGTCTAAAATAGTCTCGCTGCCGAGGTCAAGACCCAAGATAAATCGATCGTTCCCGGTACCTCCAATCAGAGTATCATTCCCTTGATCTCCGAACAAGAAATCGTCCCCAGCACTGCCGAGCAAACTATCCTCATCCTTACCGCCGTAAAGAGTATCGTTCCCAGTCTCCCCGTTAACGGTATCCTGACCTTCATTGCCAAACAGCAAATCGTTGCCCAAACCGCCGCATATTTGGTCTTGTCCGCCCGTAGAACCAATGGGGAGGGGGCTACCAATATCCCCGTACACTGTATCTTCCCCCTCGCCGCCACAGATAGTATCACTTCCTTCATCGCCAAATAGCAGGTTGTTGCCCAATTCGCCGACAACTAAGTCATCGCCCTTGCCGGCACGCACTGTATCATTACCATCACCACCTGCGATCGTATCTTGATTTTTCTCCCCGCTGAGGAAGTCATCGCCCGCCAAACCGAACACCAAATCGTTGCCAGTCAAATCCGGGTCGAAAGGGTTAATAGTTCCTCCGTAGATAGTATCGTTACCCTCGTCGCCAATTAAAGTATCGCTTTCTTGGTCGCCGAAAATAATGTCGTCATCTTTGCCGCCGTAAACAACATCCTCGTTCTTGCCCGCAAAGATTAAATCATCTCCAGCAACCCCGTTGAGGTAATCATTACCCTCATTGCCAAACACCAAGTCGCTGTCTATATCTGGGCCAACCGGGAAAGCACTGTTAAGTCCCCCGTAAATATTATCATTGCCCCGCAACCCTGCCAACAAATCATCGCCGTCAAAACCATTTATTTCGTCACCGTTATTAGTGCCGAGAATAGTGTCGTTGCCGTTAGTACCGTTGCGGGTGTTCGTGACAGAATTTGGACCCCGAATACTGCTAATGCTGGGTAAAACAATTTGCGAACAAATGCAGTCAGCATCTTGTCCTTCTTGCGGTGGTAGTGGTGTTGGTGTTGGTGTTGGTGGGACTTGGACGAAGGAATTGCCAAAGTTAATATTGCTAACATTAGTGCCACTGACAGCAATAATATCAGCAGGATTGGCAGTAGTTTGCGTCCAACCAGGTTGATTAACTTCCCGAACTCGATAATTTCCCGGTACTAAATTAGCGAAACTGTAGCCGCCCAAACTATCAGTTGAAGTGTTAACTTCTCCAGCATCTAAAGAGTCATTGCTGTTAGCATCAAGGAAGATTTGCCAGTTCGGCAACAGCGGTTCTTGAGCATCCAAAACCCCATTGTTATTGAGGTCATTAAACTTGCTACCGGAGATGCTAATATTTTGGAAATTGCCAAAATTAATTCCACTACGACTTTCGCCACTACCCAGATTAACCGCCGCCGGATTAGCAGTAGTTTGCGTCCAGCCAGTCTGCTGGACTTCCCGCACATTGTAGGTGCCGGGATTGAGATTGTTGAAACTGTAATTACCAGAATTGTCAGTGGTAACAGTAGTTTCGCCCGAATCTAAAGAGTTGTTCCCGTTAGCATCTAGGAAAATTTGCCATCCCGAAAGACCAGTTTCCTCTGCATCCTGAGTACCGTTGCCGTTGCCGTCGTTAAATTTAAGACCGCTGATGCTGCCTTGTTGCACGGGAGTGGGAGTCGGAGTTGGAGGCGGAGTGGGAGTCGGAGTTGGAGGGGGTGTTGGAGTCGGAGTCGGCGTTGGTGTTGGCGGGACTGGTTGGTTGCCGAAATTGGCAGTGGAAGTTTGACCTGGATCTAACGGAACCGTTCGGGGGTTAGGGGTGGTTGCCGTAAAACCTGTCGGTATCACTTCTCGGACGTTGTAGGTGCCTGTTTGCAGGTTGGGGAAGCTGTAGCTGCCCTCGGTACCGGTAGTAACTTGGGTTTCTCCGGTGTCTGGAGTGCCGTTGTTGTTAGTGTCAAGGAAAATCGTGACGCCAGGGATGCCAATTTCTCCGGTATCTTGAGTGCCGTTACCGTTGGTGTCGTTGAATTTAGTGCCAGTTATGGTGCCGGCCTGGAGGCTATTGCCGAAATTAACTGTAGCAGAAGTAGTTTGACCTGCCACCAGAGTCACTGCAACCGGATTGGGAGTAGTTGGCTGGCTGAATGGCGGCACGACTTCCCGGACATTGTAAGTGCCTGCGGGCAAGTTGGGGAAAGTAAAGCTGCCATTGGCCCCGGTAGTAACGGAAGTTTCGCCCGCACCGAGGATGCCGTCACCGTTTGTGTCAAGGAAAACTGTAACTCCGGCGACACCGAGTTCTCCGGCTGCTTGAGTACCGTTACCGTCAGTGTCGTTAAATTTAATCCCGGTGATGCTGCCCAGTACAGCGGGTATTGCTTGGTTGCCGAAATTGACCGTAGCAGGAGTAGTTTGACCTGCTGCCAGCGTCACTGCAACCGGGTTAAGCGTAGTTGTTTGACTTCCAGGCGGTACAACTTCCCGGACATTGTAAGTGCCTGCGGGCAAGTTGGGGAAAGTAAAGCTGCCATTAGCCCCAGTCGTTGCGGAAGTTTCTCCGGCACCGAGGATGCCGTCACCGTTTGTGTCGAGGAAAACTGTAACTCCGGCGACACCGAGTTCTCCGGCTGCTTGAGTGCCATTGCCGTCAATGTCGTTAAATTTGATGCCGGTGATGGTACTCAGCGGTACTGGTATTGCTTGGTTGCCAAAATTAACGGTAGCAGGAGTAGTTTGACCGGCTGTCAGAATCACTGAAACCGGGTTAGCCGTAGTTGTTTGACTTCCAGGCGGTACAACTTCTCGGACATTGTAAGTGCCTGCGGGCAAGTTGGGGAAAGTAAAGCTGCCATTGGCCCCAGTCGTTGCGGAAGTTTCTCCGGCACCGAGGATGCCGTCACCGTTTGTGTCGAGGAAAACTGTAACTCCGGCGACGCCAAGTTCTCCGGCTGCTTGCGTGCCATTGCCGTCAATGTCGTTAAATTTGATGCCGGTGATGGTACTCAGCGGTACGACAACGGGAACAGGCTGTGCGGAAAATTCCGAAGTGTTGCCAGTGGTGTCTGTTGCTGTCGCGGTGATTAATTGACCTGCGGTGACTGCTGCTGGGAAAGTTTGATTGAAGGCAGCGTTACCGGCGGCGTCAGTAGTTACCGGGATAGAAGCGATGAAGGTTTGGCCTTGGGTGCCAGGGGGAGTGTTGGCGAAAAATTGGAGGGTGAATGTGGTACTTGGAGTGCTGTTGAAAGTACCCGCGACCGTGACGCTGCCAGCACTGGCGGTAGCGGTAGTTAGTACAGGAGTGTTTTGGAGGTTGTTTGCACCGGTGTCGGCGTCGCCCGCATCGTTGGCGGTGATGCCGTTGTTACCGAGGTCGATGCCTAAGCCAAGGTTGGCGAAGATGGAGTTGTTTTGGATGCTGTTGCCGGTACCGGAATTAACTGTGACCCCAGCTATAGCGTTATTGGCTATAGTATTCCCCAGACCAGGTGCTGTGCCGCCGATCGCATTATTGGAAGAGTCAACCAATACCCCAGGAGCGCTATTCGCCACTGCGGTAGTGCCGTCGGTTCCGACGCCGATGAAGTTTCCCCGCACAAAGTTACCTGTAGCTCCGGCATTAATGATGACACCGCTACTGCTATTGCCAGAAATGACGTTGCGCTCAGCGGCAGTCGAGTCCCCGCCAATTGTATTGTTGGTGGCATTCGCAGTTATAGCAACGCCAAAAGCGCCGTTGGCGATGGCTGCCGTACCTGCGGTATTGGTGCCGATGAAATTGCCCCGCACACTGTTCCCTGTTGCACCGACACCCGATATGCTGATGCCACTGCCAACATTGCCAGAAATAATGTTCCGAACCGCTGCTGTATTGCCACCGATCGTATTGTTGATCCCATTGTCTATGACGACGCCAGCACCGTTGCTCAAGGCTGTTCCAGCGGCATTGAGGCCGATGAAATTGGCTTGGACAGCGTTGCTGCTGCTATTGTCAACAATGCTGATGCCGCTGTTAGCATTACCGGAAATGACGTTGCCCGCACCTGTTAGACTACCGCCAATCGTATTATTGTTTGCGCTTCCCTGGAGAGCTACGCCCACACTATTTGCAACTGCATTGGTACCGCTGACATCTGTACCGATGTAGTTGCCTAGGAGTTGGTTGTTGATGGCTGCCGCGCCAGCAATGACTGCGCCAGTACCGTTACCAGAAATAATATTGCGGGTAGCCTCCGTGCTGCCCCCAACTATATTGTTAGCTGCCTCTTGGATAACTACTCCGGCACCGATGTTAGCTACTGCCGCCGTACCGGCTGCATTAGTGCCAATAAAGTTGCCCAGTACAGAGTTGCTCCCGCCAGCAAGGATGACACCGAAAGTAGTATTGCCGGAAATTACATTGCGATCACCCGGGTTAAGCCCGCCAATTATGTTACCGGTCGCACCGGACTGAATGACGAGGCCAAATACGCCGTTGGGTCTGGGCAGAGTACCAGTTGCATCAAGACCGATGTAATTGCTAGATACTGTGTTTCCATTGCTTTCGACGGAGATGCCTGCGGTGGTGAAGCCATTGATTATTAATCCCCGCACGGTGCTACCACCGCTACCAGCAGCAAGGATCAGACCGTTTCCAACAGTATTGTTGCCAGATAGCTCGATAAGTGGGACGCCTGCAAATCCAGCCTGCGAGGTAGCGTTGATGATTACGGGAGCGGTAATAGGTGGCAGGATCGAGAGGGGCGCGATCGTCTGAACGCCTGCACCAGGAATGGCAAAGTTAATAATATCCGCCCCAGTAACGGCATTGGCTTGAGTAATCGCATCTCGGAGCGAACCCGGCCCAGCATCGTTGATATTAGTAACAGTAAACGTCGCCAAGGTATGTGCATAATTTGCCATTACCTCCGGCTCGATCGCCAATGCTGTTTTAATCGCTCCAGTAGCATATTCAAGTACCCAGTTTCCGCCTTTTTCGGCACTGCCCGTAATATCTGAAGAAGCAGCAACCGACGCTTTTGTTAACTTGCTCAGCTTTTGTACAAAAGCCTCTCCTTTTTCACCTGCTGCTACGTTACATCCGTATAGCAGAATTTCAAATCGATTTTGAATTGAGTTGACAGATGACGAAAACCACCGTTTCAAACAGTCGCGATATGTTTCTAAATTGTCGGAATTCAGCCGAGTTTGCCCTAGCTGCAAACTTCCCGATTCCCCGTGAGAAATAATGTGAACGCTTTCTATACCTTTGCGGCTCTGCAGTGCTTCGGCAATTTGTTCGATGCCGTCCCGCGCCCGATCGACTAAAATTACCTCTATCCCCGCTTTAACACCAACCGCCAGACTTGGCCAATCTTCAACTGCTGAATCTACGAATACTATTTGTTGGTTTTTCATAATTACTGTTTCCCCATGCACCTAGTTAGGTTTTCAAAATGTTGTTTCCGTGCGATGATAGTCGCTACTTCAATCCACCACAAATACGGCTACCACAAAACCTGCCTTTAACTCAGTACAATTTGTACAGACAAAGCTTTACGATTATCTATTTTGGTGATTCTTGTAAATCTGTTGGATTTGGAAAGTTGCTCGATCGCACTTTTTCATTCTCAACTTAAAAAAACCAGACCCCTGGTACAGCTAGCTTGTTCCCGATTACGGAAATTTTTCAAAAAACGTAAGCATAATTTACACAAGTTAATGTACGGTTTTTTACTAAGTACACTTTTGTGAAAAAAAATCCAACTCTACGCAAATTCCAAACCCAGAGAGTGGTAGGTATCCAGCCATTCTTCAATCTCTAATCTCCAGTCTCGAAGCTAAAACCGCAGGGCTGGGATTTTGGCAAATTCAGCGTGTCCCTCATAACATAGAGGAATAGTCGCCTTCATGGCATCATAGAAACTTGTCCGTCACATAATAGAAATAGATGACCGCTCAAAACTCCCCTGTTTCCCCCGTCACTTGGATGGAAGACCGAGTTCTGCTAATTGACCAAAACCGACTCCCGAAAGAATACGGTGTAGTCGAAATTAGCCGCTACGAAGATATGGCTGAGGCGATTAAAACTATGATAGTCCGAGGTGCTCCGGCGATCGGGGTAGCAGCAGCTTACGGGATGTATTTGGGGGCGCGAGAAATCGAAACCAGCGATCGTACTGAGTTTTTAACTAAACTAGAACAAGTTGGCGAGTTATTGCGATCGACTCGTCCCACGGCGGTTAACTTGTTTTGGGCAATATCGCGAATGCTCAAAACAGCCGAGAGAACTAGCGGTTCTGTCGAACAAGTGCAAAAAACTTTGTTAGAAATGGCCAAAACCATTCAAGCAGAAGACTTGCAAACTTGTAAAGATATCGGCGACAAAGGTTTAGAAGTTCTGCCAGCTACACCCGAAAAATTGAACTTACTAACTCACTGTAATGCCGGTGCATTAGCAACAGCAGGCTACGGTACTGCTTTAGGTGTATTTCGTTCTGCTTGGCGAGAAGGAAGACTCGGAAGAGTTTTTGCAGACGAAACTCGGCCCCGTCTCCAAGGTGCAAAACTTACCACTTGGGAATGCGTACAAGAAGGAATTCCTGTTACATTAATAGCCGACAATATGGCCGCTCACTGCATGAAACTCGGCATGATTCACGCAGTAGTTGTCGGTGCAGACAGAATCGCTGCTAACGGCGACGCCGCGAATAAAATTGGCACTTACAGTTTAGCAATTGTTGCCAAAGCTCACAACGTCCCGTTTTTTGTTGCTGCGCCTCTATCTACCATAGATTTTGAACTTTCCGACGGCAGCCAAATTCCCATTGAAGAACGCGATCCAGTTGAAATGTATCAAGTTGGAACTACGCGGATTTGTCCTGTGGGAGTCGAATTTTACAATCCCGCTTTTGACGTAACTCCGGCCGAATTAATATCGGGAATAATAACAGAACACGGTACGGTTGCTCCTGGGGCATTGAAACAGTTTCAGGCAAAACAATTAGTTTAATTGTATGTTGCTCAACCGCTCATTCCGCCGGTTATCTGTGAAATTAAGCATGATTCCTAGCAGCCGCAACTGGCAGCTCAAAGTTGCGATCGCAGCTCTAACTCTGCCAGTTGTTTTCAGTCCTGTCTCGGAAGCTCAAGTGTCACAAACGCTTACAGCTAAGGAATCACAAGCCAAAAAATTTGTGGGTTCGATGAATAAAGCTCAGCAAGTTTACTATGCTGAAAAAGCAGGCTTTACAAGTTCTCTTTCCAATCTATTGGTTTATCTCGGTCTCCAAGTTAAACCTAACTCAGCCAATTACAGCTACTCGATCGGCATGGTGAAAAAAGGTGCTGTATTTAACTACGGAGTATCGAAGCAAGCTAATCTCAAAAGTTTTGTGGGAGGAGTCTTTTTGGTGGCAAATAAGACCCAAACAATCTTGTGTATAAATGCTGCTCCTGGCAAGACTAAACCACCTAATCCAACTAATACCAAAGGGGTTTTAGAATGCGCTGCTGGTACAGCAAAAATTAATCCATAAATTATGTCGAATTTACTGTATAATTTGGCAGACAATTGGATAGTAAGCGCCGATTTAGCTAAGCAATTACTTTTAGGTGGCGCTACTCTGCTCGATGCTCGTCAACCTATTTTAAAGTGGTTTTGCCGTCTCCCACCAGCTATTTCCGTAACTTGGCAGGAATTTTCTCAATCGCACTTTCCCCAAAAGGGAAAAATTCTCGAAAATAATACAGTTTTAACTCAAAAACTGCAAGCAATTGGAATTTGTCAAGACAAACCTGTCATAGTTGTTGCCGATCAGATTAAAGGGTGGGGCGAAGATGGGCGAATTGTTTGGATGTTGCGGACTTTGGGACACGAAAAAGCCGTTTTTGTAGATGGAGGATATCGGGCTTTAATCAAAGCTGGGATTAATCGAGTAAAAGCTGCAAACAATCCACCGCAAACAGGAGATTTTGTAATATCTCGCCGCTCGAATTGGGAAATTCAGCGGGATGAATTGAAAGCTATTTTAGGCAATGATAATTTAGTAGTTATCGATGCCAGAGAGCGGCGAGAATATGCAGGTAAAACGCCTTACGGAGAAAAGCGGGGCGGCCACATTCCCGGTGCGGTTCACCTCTATTACAAACAGTTAATGGACACACAGGGACAACTGCTGAGTCGCGGGGAGATTGTCGCTATTTTGCAACAAAAAGGAGTTTCGCAGTCAACTCAAATTGTGAGTTATTGCTCCGGGGGAATTCGCTCTGCATGGTTGACTTGTGTGTTGACAAATGCAGGATTTAATGCTAAGAATTATGCAGGTTCTATGTGGGAATGGTCGGCGTCGCCAGCAGATAGTTATCCTTTGTCAGTAATCCTTTCACGGGCGGGCTAGAAGCCCAACCCCTACTCCCCACAAAAAATTAACTCTTTGTGGAACAGGCCGGAAAGCCTGTTCTTCTTCAAGAAGTCGGGAATCTAAAACAAGAGCGTTTCAGGTTGAGAATCTCTAACCGACTTGTTCGATATACTGAGCGAGATCGTCGCGCAGGCGGCTGAGTTCGGCTTCGGTGGTAACGCGCACGCGATCGTCCCTAACCGTAATCAGCACTTTTGCAGCAAAAGGAGTTGGCCAGATATTCGGGTTGCAGAAAACTTCCAAAAATACATCCCCTGCATACCGATATTCCATAGGTTTCTGGGGAGAAGCTTTAGCGCCAGCGGTTTTGACGGCTACAGCTTTCAAGCTTTCCATCAAAGCTGCAATTTCGCTTTGCAAATCCCGCGCGGCTTGCGGGGAAAAGCTAAAGGAGACAGAACCTTCGACTAAATTCAGTGTCAGCGGAGAAAGAGACATGGGCAATGAAATTTAACATACTATTGTTAATGATAAAAAATATAGTAACCCAAAAGAAGTACATTCCAGCTCAATTGGACTGCGAAACTGGTAAGTAGTTAGACAGAATTAATTACACCAATACATAGTATAATGATATTTCCGGCAAAATTATGAGTTAATTACAGTTTCCTATGATGTTTATCAGAGAAATAAACCCTCTTTCGTCTAAATTGTTACAGCGAATTTATCGCCAAAGCCGACATCATCAGGTACGTCAACGAGCACATTGCCTCATATTAGCTTCGCAAGGAATAAAAAAAGGAGAGTTAATGAATATTTTCAGCATAAGTTATAAGACCCTCTATAACTGGTTCAATCGGTGGGAAGTAGAGGGAATGATAGGACTTTATAATAAACCAGGAAGAGGTTCTAAGCCACTATTTAACTCTTCGCAGAAAGCCCAAATTAAAGAGTGGGCTAAACAAGAACCAAGGCAATTAAAAAATGTTAGCCAAAAAGTTCAAGAGACCTGGGGCATAACTCCCAGTACAAAAACAATTAAAAGAATACTAAAAACTCTAAATATGAGTTGGCATCGTATGCGAAAAGGAGTTGCAGGAACGCCTCCAGCCCAGGAATATCAAGAGAAAAAGGCGCAATTAGAAGAATTAAAGCAATTGGATGAGCCGGGTAAAATTGATTTATATTACTTGGATGAAACGGGGTTTTGTTTGATTCCTTGTGTCCCCTATGGCTGGCAGGAAATCGGAGAATATTTAACAATTCCTAGTCGTCGTAGTCAGCGAATGAATGTACTAGGAATTATGAATCGAAATAACCATCTTGAAACTTATATTTCATCTCAAAGTATTAATTCAGATGTGGTTATTGCCTGTATTGATGCTTTTTTTCCCACCGTAGATAAGCCAACGGTGATTGTCACTGATCAAGCTTCTATTCATACCAGTGATGCTATTGTTGACAAACTTGAAGAGTGGAAACAACGTAATATTACTCTCTTTGAGTTGCCTTCTTACTCTCCAGAATTAAATTTAATTGAAATTTTATGGCGGTTTATTAAGTATGAATGGATTGAGATATCTGCTTACAAGAATTGGGGAACTTTTGTTACATCTGTGGAAAAAATCCTGAAAGAATTTGGAGAAAACTATGTAATTAATTTTGTCTAGCTACTTATTAATTAAAATTTGTCTCAAGAAGCTAGGCTAAATTAATGAATATAAATCTAGTCGCAAGCTAGATTCCGCAAGAGTTTTAACCTGTTATGACTTGATAAGCTTTAAACTAGAAACCAGAAAACTTGACGGCAGATAGAGGAGATTTTATGGTTGCCGATAACCGTTCCGAAGTCCGCAAGGTTTTAATAATTACCTTATTGCTAAATTTGCTGGTGATGGCAATTAAAGCAGCCGTGGGATGGCTGACTGGTTCCCTCAGTTTGCTGGCAGATGCTTTGCACAGTGTCACGGACAGCGCTAATAATATTTTAGGATTGGTAACTAATCATTATGCCAACCCGCAGCCCGATCGCGATCATCCCTACGGACACCAAAAATTTGACGCTCTCGGAGCTCTGGGAATTGCTGTTTTTCTGGGAATTGCCTGTTTTGAAATTCTCAGCGGCGCTGTCGAAAGGCTGCTCAAAGGTGGCACAGTTGTCAAAATATCGCCAAATGAATTGTGGATTTTGTTGCTCGTACTGGGGATTAATATTTTTGTCACTTTTTACGAGCGCAGAGTTGGCCAACGTCTCGGTAGCGCGATTTTAGTGGCTGACGCTCAGCACACGATGAGCGATGTTTGGGTGACAATTATGGTCATCGGCGGGTTGATCGGCGTTTGGCAAGGAGAGGTTTGGAATATACCTCAATTACAATTCCTGGATGTGTTTTTGTCTTTTCCTGTGGCTGTTTTGGTATTTAGCAGCGGTTGGAAAGTTTTAACAGAAAATCTGCCTTGGTTGGTGGATGAAATGGCGATCGCACCTGAAGTTATTCATGCGATCGCGATCGATGTGCCGGGGGTTGTTAACTGTCACTCGATCGCCTCCCGTGGGGTTGTAGGGCGTCAAGTATTTATTGATATGCACATGATTGTGGATGCTGTCGATGTAGAAACAGCTCACCGGATTACAGAAGAAGTAGAAGCCCGTTTGGAAGAACGTTTCAGCCCTGTACGCATCTTAATTCACGTTGAGCCGCCGGCTTACAAATCCGAGCAAATTACCTACGATTCTGAAAAATGAAGGAACAACCAGTGATTTTGACACGGATACACGGATTAATTGAAGAAGCGGGAAAGTATTTTTACTTACCGCAATTCCTCCAATTTTTTAAATCCTATCAATCGGGTTAGAGCGATCGCACTTAATTTAGTAGCAGTTTTCCACAGGAAAAGGGGGGTTTTCCACAGAAAAGGGCAAGTTTTCCACAATAGATTGATCGGCTGTCGTCGATTTCTGTCTTTCTATTTGTATAAATTCCAAGTATTTTGAATTTCTGTAGCCATTTCCCCCCGCAAATGCCAAGGTAGCAAAATCTCCACTTTTGAACCGAGAGCTCGCAGCCATCTCAACGGGTAGTGCGGATGGAATTTTTACTTTATTTTATCTGGTGCTAGCCTATCTACTCTCGATCGTAGCGGAAATTCTCCTACTCTGTTTTAGCCGACGATTCTCTTAATTCAGAGAAAGATGAAGAAATGTTTCGATCGAGTTGGATTTGGGGCTGTGAGTGCGATCGCGCCTGAGTTGGTGAAAAAGCGATCGCCTTCTGCCAAAATCAAAATTCAAGCCTCCAAAATCGATCGATGCAGCCATTTCAAAACTGCATCGATGAGATTCGGATGGTTAGGAGAAATGCGTTTTACATTGTCGCATGGTCGATCGGTGATGATTGCGATCGTGCCTCCAAAAGCACTCAGTGCAGTTAGAAAAGGTTCGCTGAATTCGTGATCGATTTTAGAGTTGTAGAACACCAAAGCAACTGGTTTTTCTAGGTTTCTCAAATTCAGTCGCCAATAGGCTTTGAGCAGTGGCATAGTTGTGGGTGTTCCTTCTTGTCGTTGTGGACAACCTTGCTCTACCATTTGGATATAGATATCAGTGGCAGGATTATCTGGAGGATTAAATTCGCTACCATCAATACAAATCAGTTGTACTCCTCGATCAAGCGTTGGGTTGCTGACAATTGCAGAACGCAGGACGGCTGGAAATTCGGCAAAGTTGAGGAGTTGAGTAGTGTTGGAGTTGCTAACTAGGATGTTGTCGGATGCTTCTGCATTTATAGTAAATGGTTGACTGTGCCATGCACTATAAAACTCTGGATAACTCATGTTTTGGGCGCAGTGCCAGATAACTCCATAGCAATGGAAATATCGCTCGACATCATCTTTGTCAGTTTTCCTGTATAGACAATTTCTTAGTCCTCCAACTACCAATGGGAACATTTCATACTGAATCATTTTTGTGAATGTTAAAGTTGCCGCGAAACAGCCCATATCGTCTTCACTATTACAAAGTAAATTCACTAGAGATTTTGCAATAAATTCTTTACTTGATTTAAGCTTCTTATATTGAGAGGACTTTAAAAGATCTTTAAATGTGTATTCATTATAGTCGCTTTTTGTTAATTGATCTAAAAGCTTAATAACCTTAAGACTCTCATTTTCGATTTCAAATTGAACTTTTATAGGTTCAGCTTTAGATGGTAAACCATATACTAATGAATGAGCAGACGAAAGAGCATCTTGCCGATCCATACCCCAGGAACAATTCATTGCAGTGTAATAACGGATTACATTTTCCAGAAGGTCTTCTGCTAATTTGTTTCCAGGGTCAAGCTTAGTTAATATCTTAGCAGCTTCATGGGTATTCTCCGCATTTCCCCGAAGACGAAAAAATTGGTTTTCCAATATAAATTTATGTTCTTTTTCTTCACAAATTAATTTGGTTAATAAATTAATTGCTTTCATGCGATCGGTTTTTTCAAATACTTCTCTAGCGGCATCTTCTACACAATAATGCAATTCTTCATGGATGTTACTAAATCCGATTTGAAACAGTCTCTCCACAATTTCATCTGCTCGCTCATAAGTTGTAAATTCAGAGATTGCACAGGCAGCCAAAAAATAAGCTCTGTAGCCATAAAAATTCTCAATACCACATCTATCATTAAAATCTGTTAACAAGTCAATAAACTTATCTCTGTTTTTATGGTTGTTTCCAAACCATAATATAATTACTTCTTTCCACTGCGGTTCAAAAATGCGATAAATACCTTCATCTGGATTATGAGGAACGTGATTTAGGAAAAAATGCCAATCATCGATCGCCAAGGCAGCAAAATATTCCTGGAATGTAGGATGAAAGAATGCGTAAACAGATTCATCTGTTGCAGCTTCTCGATCTACCAAATTCAGCCAACCGAGATCCCAGGCTAATTTAAACAGCCTATCGCCCATTTGTTTTTCAATTAAACTCAGCGGCAACCGAAATCTAGCATCGCTATCCAATCCTGCTATAGACAAACGACCGAGGGCTTGATGTAATTCTTCTTGCAAAATTGGTTGAGTTGCCCAATCAATAACCGATTGGGTTGGTTTCCATTCATAGAAATAGCGGACAAAGTGTTGATATAGTTCTGCTTTTGTTTCTGGTAATTCGGCTTGCTTATTCTGGCTGAATATTTGACAGAGTAGAGATAAGCGAAGCGGATTTTTTACGAGTTGGCGGATGCGTTCTTTTTGCAGTTCTTGCAGCTTTTCCTGTAACTCCTGTCCCCGTTGAATATTTTTCGCTTCAGCAAACCACTGCTGAATAAAATCATCTACTTGCGGTGGTTTAAATTCTTGAGTTTTGTAAGTATCAAAACCTGTAAGGGGATTGTTGAGACGGGCATCCCAAACATTGGTTCTACAGGTCAAAACAACCCGCACATTACCCAACCAATCAGTAAGCTGGTTTCTGATTTCCTCTAACGACAAACAACTGTTCGCCCCTACAGCCATTTCATCAACACCATCGAGTAACAGCCACACCCCACCGTGACGCAACCGTTTCTGTAGAGATGTTTTGTGAGACTTTTCTACATCAATATCAGGATAAACCAGAGCCATAGCTTCCGGTAACCATTCCTGAAGGATATAGTCTTTCAGTGTCTTTCCTTGCAAACTTGCCAGCGCAATGCAAATCGGCAAATCTTGATTATTTTCCTGAATGTGAGTGGCGATTTTATCTAACAGCGTTGTCTTTCCTGCTCCTGGTTCGCCGACAATAGCAATATGCTGATTTTTTCCAGTAGGGTTTTGTCCAATAACGTCAGTCATGAATTCATCATGTTCGTAAATTCGGGTAACAACTTCCGGTTCTAATTGATGTAACAGTTCCATAGGCACATTGCCACTGCGACGCTGCTGCTGTTTCCGTTCGATTAATCCTAGCGGTACAAAAACATTGATTTCAAATCCCATTTCTGTCGCTCTCCGCCTAAAGCGTTGCTCCTCTTGCTGTTCATTTAACATTGATTGGCAAACTCGCTGCCAATCAATGGTAATGTTTCGCTGTGGATCTCGATCGGAATTCTGCAAGTTTGAGTCATGTTCTGCAATAAATTTTATGGGTTCAAATCCTAATGCTTTAAGAATTGAAATAGCATAGTTCCTATCGACTGGATTTCCCTTTAAAAAGCGTTTCACTGTGCTAATACTCACATACGCTTGCCTTTCAAGGTCTTCTTGAGACCAACCTCGTTTATCTGGATTTAGTGGCTTCTCCAATTCAGCCATCCGTTGACGAACTTTATCCAAACCTGCGCCATCAATCCGAACACTGCGAGATGCCATAGTTTGACTCATTCCTAACAACTAGAGTGGATGAAATTGAGAATTTTGCATCAGTTGCATAGCCCGCCAAGGGTTTAAACCCCTGGCTCATAGCGAAAGTCCTCTAAAAGAGGACTAAATGCTGAGCCTAAAAAGCCCTCTTCAGTCCACTTAAGTGGACTTTCGCTATTAGCCGTGGACTTGAGTCCACGGCGGGACAACAGCACAGGCGCAAAATCTCAATCAAAACTATCCCTAGCATAGTCAGCATCAAGTTTCTTGACCAGTTCAGATTGGTTCACTTTTTTCTGAACCGTTTTGCTCTGGAGAAATCGAGTTGACTCCAATAGGCTTGAATCATTAACACTCAAAGGTTCAGCTTATGACAGCCTTTCAACTCAGCCTTTTCCCAGACGAGCCACCTACTTCCATCGACTCCCTTAACAAAAAGAGAAGGGTAAAACTCCCATCCCAACCAACTGTAATAGAGCAATCCTGCACAACCCATAGATCCGCACAACTGTTGGAGGTATCCACCACAACTCTCTACCGCGCTCGGAAAGAAGGCAAGCCTTACCAGAAGGGCGCTTGGACTGCCACCGCTATTGGTGCAAACGCTTGGACAGTCATCTACAACCCCTTTAATTCCCACTAACCCTAATCGGAAATAAAACTCATGCTATACGCCTTTGACTGTGACAATTCTTTGTCTTCATTTCCCCAATTTCAAAGCGGAGAAATCATCAACGAGTTAGAAACGATCGCTATCGATATTCTAGAGATGATTTTAGGCGATCGCTTCCGTTACTGTCCCCAAGTTCCCCTAGAAATCATCTGTTCCCGTCCAGAAACTTTCACCCGTCTTCCCATTGAACTGTGGAAATTTTGGGTGAGTTCCAGAGTCGATATCGCCTTGATGGAACGCGGCTGTGGTGCTAGTCGCAAAGCCAAACTGGTGATAGAATGTCAATCTCATTGGCACGATCGCCCAGAGGTGCAGGTGCGCGATCGCAAAAAAGCC
This sequence comes from Microcoleus sp. S36b_A4, assembly GCF_036700645.1. Classification (NCBI taxonomy): domain Bacteria; kingdom Bacillati; phylum Cyanobacteriota; class Cyanophyceae; order Oscillatoriales; family Microcoleaceae; genus Microcoleus; species Microcoleus sp. S36b_A4. Next base: position 45,300 of record NZ_JAUBPI010000020.1, read on the forward strand.
CGACTCCTGGCATCTGTTGGCGTTCCCTTAGTATACCTGCGACAAATTGATCGAGATCGAGGCTTCTATCGTTTCTACACTCCCAATGGACAAAAAGAAGTCTTCTACAACTCAATTACCCAACAAGGACGGACAGAACTGGAAGCATTTTTGCAACACTATTCAACACAGTTGACAGTTGACAGTTGACTCTTAGACTATAAATTTTCTGTGTAAGTCCTGTAATTAACACAGGACTTACAGTCGGCTATCTATCTTTAGCCCTGGGCGCCATAATACCTTTATAACCGGGTTATTTACCCTTGTTAAAGGCTAATTATGCAGTTTGTTTGTCCATCAAACCCGGTTTCTGGAAACCCGTGCGTCCAGGAGTATATCTTCCTTTACAAAGGTGACTTGATTCCGAATTGTGGTATATTTTCTGGGCGAGGGGATTTTTTAGGACAATGTTCGATATGAAACGTTTAAAATTAAAATCAATGCTGGCGGCGGCGATCGCGATCGCCTTTTGTTTAATTGCGATCGCCAGCTACGCCCAAGCCAACAAGACATTAACACTGGCGACTTCCCCAGACTACCCGCCCTATGAATTTAAAGATACGGCTGTTAGCGGCAACGAAATCATCGGTTTTGACATCGATATTGCCAAATATATTACTAAAAAATTAGGCTACGAACTCAAAGTAGTTGGCATGGATTTTAACGGCTTAATTCCCGCTTTGCAGGCGGGAAGAGCCGATTTTGTGATGGCTGGAATGACGCCCACAGCAGAAAGAAAAAAAAATGTTGATTTTTCTGACCTTTACTACGAAGCTCAAAATACAATTGTCGCCAATAAAGGCAGCAATTTGACCAAAGCTGAAGATTTATCCGGGAAAAAAGTAGGCGTTCAACTCGGAAGCATTCAGCAGGAAGCTGTGAAAAAAATGCCCGGTGTGCAACTGGCTGCTCTCAATAGGATTCCTGATATCATTCAAGAAATTAAATCGAACCGCATCGCGGCGGGAGTGATCGAGGATACTGTTGCTACGGGTTATGCAGCAGCGAACCCAGACTTGGAATTTAACACAATCCCGAATACTGAAGAAAGCGGTTCGGCGATCGCCTTTCCGAAAGGTTCGAGATTAGTTCCAGAATTTAACCGAGTCCTCCAGCAAATGAAAGCCAGCGGTCAAATTAAGGAACTAGCTACTAAGTGGTTTTCTCGACCGATTCCGCAAGAAGCTGCTCAAGCAAATCAGCCTGCGGTAGCGTCCAAGTTCGGGTTAGATTTTGGCAAAATCGTGCCGAGTTTGCCTTATATTTTGTCGGGGCTTGGGGTAACGCTAACTTTTACCTTGCTGTCGGCATTTCTCGGGTTTATCTGGGGAATCGTCCTGTCTCTGTTTAAGATTTCTAGCATTAAACCGCTGTTCTGGTTTGGCACTGCTTACACATCAATTTTTCGAGGAACGCCGCTAATTTTGCAGTTGACTTTAGTTTATTTTGCAACGCCCCAGCTTACGGGCTATAATATATCGGCGCTGCAAGCTGGGGTGATTACTTTTTTCCTGAATTCTGGGGCTTATATTTCCGAAACAATCCGCGCCGGAATTCAAGCCGTAGATAAAGGTCAAAAAGAAGCCGCAGAATCCCTTGGCGTTCCCTACAAACTGATGATGGGCGATATTATCTTGCCGCAAGCGTTGAAAAACATCTTGCCTGCATTGGTGAATGAAAGTATTGCTTTGCTGAAGGATTCAGCTTTAGTTTCAGTAATTGGCGTAGAAGACTTGCTGCGTCGCGCTACAATTGTGGGAGCAGAAAAGTATATTTACTTTGAACCTTTGATATTTGTCGGCGCAATTTATTATTTGATGGTGCTTAGTTTAACTTGGGGGGCAAATGTACTCGAACGTAGACTCCAAACTAGCAGTTAAGGTCGATCGCCTGTATAAATCTTTTGGCAATCTGAAGGTTTTGCGCGAGATAACTACTGAGATTCATAAAGGAGAAGTGATTGCCATTATCGGCCCTTCGGGGTGCGGCAAGTCTACTTTTTTGCGGTGTTTAAATTTACTGGAAATTCCGACTTCTGGACACATATACATTGACGGGGTGGATATTACTCGGCCGAAGACAGATATTCTGAAAATCCGCCAGAAAGTGGGGATGGTTTTTCAGCATTTCCACTTGTTCCCGCACATGACTGTGCTGCAAAATGTGATCTATGCGCCTGTAAAGGTGAAGCAGGTGGCTAAGGATGAGGCGCGTCTGAAGGGGTTAGAATTGCTGGAAAAAGTGGGTTTGTCAGATAAGGCGGAGGTTTATCCTTCTAAGCTTTCGGGGGGACAAAAACAGCGGGTGGCGATCGCCCGCTGTTTGGCTATGGAACCGGAAATTTTGTTGATGGACGAACCGACTTCTGCACTCGATCCTGAAATGGTTAAAGAAGTGTTAGATGTGATGAAAGCTTTGACGAAAACGGGAATTACGATGGCGATTGTAACTCACGAAATGGGTTTTGCGCGGGAAGTCGCCCACCGGATTTTGTTTTTGGATGGCGGAAAGGTGGCGGAAGATGTGCCGCCGCAGGAGTTTTTTAGCAACCCGAAGTGCGATCGCGCCAAGCAATTTCTGGAAAAAATGCTTTAATTCATATAACAATTAGAGTTTTTAACCGCAGAGGACACAGAGGACACAGAGAGAGTTAGAGGAGAAAGAGACTGTTGCGGTAGGCAGCGTCAGGTTGCAGATGCTTGATCGGCACAAAAATTCGAGTTCCGGGATACCCTTTGTTGCCGACCTGCATTAGTGGTGAGCCTGTTTAAATGAAACTGAAATCACTGGCGCTTATTATGCTAGCAGAAACTCCGTTTAAAGCAGCTATAATTTCTCCTGTTTCCCCAAACTGAATCAAGGTTGCACCGCTATTTTCAGTAAGAGTTAATTGCTCGAATGTCAAGCCATTAGCTAGGATCAGCAAATCTTTTCCACCTTCAAAATCGGCAATAATATCGATACCAGAATTGGCAGACAGTAAAAAGCGATCAATCCCAGCACCTCCGATTAAACAATCATCCCCCAAACCGCCAATCAGGGTATCATTACCTTTGCCACCAATCAAAGTATCATTTCCCTCGCACCCGTCTAGCAAATCATTGCCAGCACCTCCACTCAGATAATTATTGCCAGCACCTCCGCAGAGGGTATCATTACCATAATCGCCGTAGAGAGAATCCTCGCCTTCGCTGCCGAAGATTATATCATTTCCCTTGCCTCCCAATGCGAGATCGCTGCCTTTGCCACCGTCGATAAAATCATCACCTTCACCGCCAAAAATTAAGTCGTCGTCTTCTTTACCATTTATTGAATCATTGCCGCCATTTCCGAAGATGATATCTTCCCCTTCACCGCCAAAAATGATGTCATTATTCTTGCCGCCAAAAAGGATATCATCTCCCTGGTGGCCGTCAATAAAATCATGGCCTCGGTTGCCGTAAAGGAGGTCGTTTCCTTCACCGCCGTAGAGGTTATCATCCCCTAAATCCGCATCAAAAATATTCGGATTTGGACTGCCGTAAAAAGCATCATTTTCTGACGTGCCAAACTCAATTTCCTCGCTACCATTGCCGTTGATAATGTTGTCAGCTTGGTTTGGGCGATCGACTTTTGGATACTCAATAGTATGGCAAATGCAATCAGTATCACTTCCTGGTGTAACAACGGGTACTGATGGTGTTGGGGTCGGTGTTGGCGTCGGAGTTTCCGCAGGCGTCGGAGTTGGAGTCGGAGTCGGAGTCGGTGTCGGTGTCGGAGTTTCCGCAGGCGTCGGCGTTGGCGCCGGAGTCGGTGTCGGAGTTTCCGCAGGCGTTGGCGTTGGTGTTGGCGTCGGATTTTCTGCTGGAGTCGGCGTCGGAGTAGAAGTTTCCGCAGGCGTTGGTGTTGGCGTCGGAGTTTCCCCAGGAGTCGGAGTTGGCGTCGGTGGAGTCGGCGTCGGAGTTTCCCCAGGAGTCGGCGTTGGCGTCGGTGGAGTCGGCGTCGGAGTTTCCCCAGGAGTCGGAGTTGGCGTCGGTGGAGTCGGCGTCGGAGTTTCCCCAGGAGTCGGCGTTGGAGTTGGCGTCGGTGGAGTCGGCGTCGGAGTCGGAGTCGGCGTTGGAGTTGGCGTCGGTGGAGTTGGCGTCGGTGGAGTTGGCGTCGGTGGAGTCGGCGTCGGAGTTTCCCCAGGAGTCGGCGTTGGAGTTGGCGTCGGCGTCGGTGGAGTTGGTGTCGGTGGAGTTGGCGTCGGTGGAGTTGGTGTCGGAGTTAGTGGGTTGACGGTAATATCCACACGATCGCTATCGGTTTGAGCACCGCCTAATTCTGCCGATCCGCGATCGTTTGTCGTCAAAGTCAGCGTATCCGTTCCGCTAAAATTCGGATTCGGCGTATAAGTTAAACCCTCTAAAGCAGCATTAATATCAGCCTGTTTTCCCGTATAAATCAGGCTGTTGCTGCCATTCCCCGATCCGGTAACTCCCGTCAGCGACTTGAGTGTAAGAGTCCCGCTGGTAACGCTGAGATTAACTTCCACCGACTCGCTATCTGCATCCGATACAGAGATACTATTGCCGTTGCTAGCCGAGAAGATGCGAGGAGTATTTTGATTCGTCGTTTCTTTGCCGATATCGGTCGAAATGTCTACACTCCAACTGGCAATATTTCCGGGAGTAGTAGCATTGGAAGCTTTACTATTCTCTTGGTTGGCATCAACTGCATACAATTTCCAAGTGCCGTTGGGGTTAGTTTTATTAAAAACAGAAAGAGTCGAACCGTAAGGCCCTTCTGGTGCCCCTGTCGGTGTTGGCGTTGGCGTATCGTTATACAAAAAGGGATAAACATCAAGAAAACCGCTCAGTGAATAGTTGGTCGGTTTGTAAGTTCCTGAAGCGATAGTTGGTACTGTAACAAAAGGAAAACTAGAAAGAAAAGAGGCTGCATTATCATCCAACTTCAGCGTGACGTTGTTGAGTGGTTCAGATGGAACGTGAGACATTAACACCACATTTTGTCCCTCGGGCCCAACTAGCAAGAGGTTGATGTTCTGCGGTCCACCATTGGCAGAGTTAGAAGTTTGAACATTGTTGAGAGTGATGGTAACGCTGTCTACTTTTCCTGTTACACCTGAAACGTCAATAGCAGACGGATAGGGTGTCGCTAAAACGTTATATACGAAGTCTCCGCTGTTGAGGGTAATGTTATTCGGGTTAGTTGTAGTGGTTGTGGTTCTTCCCGGTATTGAATTAATAGGAGATTGATTGCGACGAGAAAATTCCGAGGTATCGCCTGTGGTTTTATTAGTAGCAGTAGCAGCTAGAACCTGTTTGCCTGCTACTGGAGTGTAGGCGAAGTTGATATTACCATTGCCAGCGCTATCTGTAGTAACGTCTTGGAAGCCGAGGAAAGTTTGACCTTGACCTGCGCCTGCGGGGTCATAACTGGTATTTGCAAAGAATTCGACGCGGAAATTGGCATTAGGAGTGCTGTTGAGAATGCCGCTAACTGTGTTGCCGCTAACTGAGGTCAGAACCGGGTAATTTTGCAGGTTGTTGCTGCCTGTATCGGCGTCGCCTAAATCGTTGGAAGTGACACCATTATTACCGATTAAGTCAATTCCTAATCGTTTGTTGTTAAAAACGCTATTGCCTTGAATAGTGTTACTGGTGGCATTTTTACTAGCAACCTCCATACCGCTGCGATTATTGTTAGCAATGATATTACCTTCTCCAGGTGCAGTGCCGCCGATAGTATTATTCGAGTTTTTGCCTAAGATAAAAATGCCATCACCCTTGTTACCTAAAGCTATTGTCCCCGTGGCATCAGTCCCGATGTAATTGCCAGTAATTTTGGTGTTGGTGACTCCCCCTGACCCTGGTCCAGCAATAAATATACCTCCAATACCTTCGTTGCCAGAAATGACGTTGCGCGAGATAATATTGCCTGTTATGGGGGTGACATTAGGAGGATTGTTTTGAGTGTAACTTTGGATTCTGAGCCCAGCTAAAGTGTTGGCTACAGCAGTCGTACCGCTAATATCAGTACCAATGTAGTTGTCTTGGATGGTATTGTTGTTAGTCTGTACTCCAATGCCGTGACCTAAGCCGGAATTTCCGCCCTTTCCAAATCCGTTAATAACCAATCCTTGAATGGTACTGCCACTGGAATCTTCTGCGCCACCAAAAGGGCTTTTGCCTAAATCTAAACCATTAATATAAGGAAAATTGGCAGATGAGGCTGGTTGTTGTACTAAACTACCCTTGAGTTCGATAAGGGGTTTGCCAGCATATCCTGGTTGAGATTTGCCATCGATAATAACTGGGCTGGTGATGACAGGTAAGGCTTGACCGAAAAGGTTAATGGTATAAGGGCCAGTACCGGGAATGTTAAAGTTAATTGTGTCTAATCCGGGATTGGAATTGGCTTGTTGGATCGCATTTCGCAGAGAACCCGTAGCGCCATCTAAAGTATCGGTAACAGTATAGGTAGCCAAAACTGACGCATAATTTTGCATCGCCTTTGAGTCGAATGCTAGGGGCGATTTGATGTGGCCGATTTTTTCTTCTAGTTCCCAGTTGCCACCTAATTTTGCACTCCCTGTGAGATGCTTGGATGCGGCGATATTTGCACCAGTGAGGGATGCAATGCGGTGGAGGAAGTGCTTACCATCTACGGCTTGTTCATCGAGTCCGCTGGAGGTTTCAATTCTCGTTTCACCAAAGTATTCTAAGGCTAGTTCGCCCTCGATTCCGCCGTTCGTTTCAACCCCCGTCTCATAGCAAAAATTCTCTAAAGAGGACTGTTTAATGAAATTGTTTTTAGTCGGTTTCAACCGACTTTCGCTTTGAGACAGGGAATTTATTCCCTGGCGGACTTTCTGACAAGCGCGGGATGCTGCTGCTACATTGCAGCCGTAAATCAGGATGTCTGCATCAATTGTTAAAGCGCGTCGCCATTGCTGCAATTGCTGGCTATAAGCTTCGACGTTATCGACAGACAGTCGGGTTTTACCGAGTTGCAAGCTTCCTGGTTCGCCGTGGGAAACTAGATGAATGCTGTCAATATTAGTGCGATTCGCTAAGACTTCGCTAATTTGTTCGACTCCATCTCTGTGCGAGTCGATCACTATTGCTTCTACTCCAAATTTCACTCCATCTAGGAGATTTTGATAGTCTGCTACTGCCGTATCGATAAATACTATTGTACTGGGGTTATTGGGGATCTCGCTCTTTTCCCCAAAACTCCCATTGCCCGCGTTGATTTGATTCGGAAGTTCGATCGCTCTTGCTGATAAAACTGGCATCATGGCTGTGTACCCTATATCCTAAAGTTAACAATTTTTCATAAATCCAGGACAAGCACACCGGAACTAAAAAAACCGTTTTTTTCACGGTATAAATACCTAAAACTGTAGATTTTATGAGAGCAACTCGGTTTGTTTGCAGGTCTTAAATTTATGGATTCAGACTCTATTGTTTGTGGCTTTTTTTCTTAGCAGCTTAAACAAATGAGTTGAGATTTTTTTTATTGACTCAACTATACCAGTATACGTACGTATACAAAAAATCTTAATAAAAATACATATTTTCGAGTCCTGCTAATCGAGGCAAGTCCGCTGGCCTCATATATTTTCCCACTCACCGACTGTGCCGATCGCGCTGGCGATCGAGTTTAGCTAAAAATGCACCCGAAACATCCGCCACAATGCTAATTATCCGATACAAAGCCACGGCACCCAGAATTATACCCGTAGAAAAGCGATCGGAAAGCAGGGCGATCGCTGTTGCTTCAAATACTCCCATTCCCCCCGGTGCACCAGGCACAACTAAACCGACAACAAACGCAAAACAAAAAGCACCGAACAAGTTGGGAATATTGCTAAATTCCACCGGAGTTAAAGCCGTTACAGTTAGCAAAAAACCGCAGCCCCGCAACCCGATAAAACATATTTGTCCGATTAACGGCACTAAAGGATAGCGTTTAATTGGCAAATTAATTTTGCGGCTGGACTTGACATTAGATGTTTTTTTAGATATATTGGAGGTAGACTCTACACGAGAATTCAGTGGATCGCCCGCAGCCTCCCCTGTATTTGAATTTTCCCTATTATTCTTTGATAACTTCAACCGCTCTACAAACAGAACGATCGGATTTAAAATTCGGGGATGAATCGCCGTTAAAATAGCAGCACAACCAACAATCCGCAAAAACCAATTGAATTTGTCAAAACAAATCAACCCAATCAAAACGCCCGCAGAAGCCATCAGCAGCGGTTCCAGCAACACGCTGAGAGTAGCAGCTTTCGGGAAAATACCTGCTTTTTTGGCGTCCAATATTCTACCCCAAAAATGCCAAATATTCCCCGGCAAATACTTGGCAATATTAGTTTTGAGAAAAACTTGAATCGCCCAGGCCGCAGTTACAGGTTGCCGGAATTCCCGCAAAATCAACATCCACACCCAGCCGACAAAAATTAGAGAAAATAAAGTGACGCCAAGGGCGATCGCCAGCAACGGAAAACTTTCGGCTCGAATTTGGATATTCGCGACTTCTCGCCAGTGAGTTAAAAAAGCTTTGGCAATAAATAAAAACGTCCCGCCTAAAATCAAATAGCGCAAATAAGGTTTTAAATGCGATTTCGCGAGATTGAAAAAATTCTGAATTCGATGCAAGTGTTGTTTTCCCATTTTCTGATCCCGATTTTGAATTTGGGATTAAGTTATACTGTTTTAGATTTTATATTTTAGATGAGCCAAGGCAGAATTGTGGTTGATTTACACGGCATGATATGACGGAATAAATCAGTTTGACCTGAAATGTTGCACCATTGTCAAGAACGAGCTCTCCGGCCCGTTCCACAATAACTCAACATTTTTGTGGAACAGGCATCTTGGCTGTTCCTAAACAAGTAATTGAGAATGGTGTAACATCTCAGTTTAACCTAACCTATGGACACTTCTACAGACAGTCCGTAATGCCCGCCTTACAGACTATTTAAGGCATTTTTAACCACAAACTTAAATTTAAAATCTAAAATTTAGATCGATATACCTCACTAGGAGTACATTTCTATGCCCGGCCCGAGCCCTGACGGTCTTTCCTATCTTTTAGATGATAGCCCCAATAGTTTCGCCTTGACTCCGGGCTTTTTGACTCCTTATCCTAACGGATTTTTTGCCCTCGGCGGCAACGATTTTATTGTCGGTTCGTCGGATGCCGAAATAATTAGCGGTGATAATGGTAACGATCGCATTCTTGGCGGTGGCAATTCCGATACGCTGTTCGGGGGTGCGGACAACGATGTGCTTAACGGCGGTGCCGGCGCAGACTTCCTGTTTGGCGATGTCGGCAGCGATACCTTGCAGGGAGGTAAGGGAGATGACGCCCTCAACGGTGACTCTGGCAGTGACGTTTTAGTGGGCGATGGTGGCAAAGATATGTTGACAGGGGGTTTGGGCCCAGATACCTTTGTCCTCCGCAGCAACTCCGCAGTCTCCGATCCGGCGGCTGCAGACGTGATTACTGACTTTAACAGTTTTGTGGATGCGATCGGACTGACTGACAATCTTACCGAAGCTGACTTGATTCTGGAAGAAATATCGATCGCCCCCGGTATTTCCAATACATTAATTAAAATTCGTCAATCCAATGCTATTTTAGGCTTGGTAGCCAACGCATCTCCACAAGACCTCGCCAATACATTCATCTCTGCAACTACCGTATTGGGCAACCAACTTGATCAAGCTCGCGATTTAGGCGTTTTGGGCGGCACTCAAACGATCGCAGACTCGCTTAGCAACGCCCGGCCAGACGGCCTTTACCGCTTTATTTTGCCTGCAACTAGCGACTTTAAATTAACTGTCAGCGGTTTGACGGCGGATGTTGACGTTGCTCTAATTAAAGATATTAACGGCGACAATTCTATTGACTTCACCGATATTATTGCTTCTTCTCAACAACCGAATTTATCGCCGGAGTCGATCGACATCAACGGTTTAGCCGCAGGAACTTACTTTGTCCGAGTTTATCAATACCAAGGCAGTACAGATTTCTCCCTCAATCTGTCAGCAACTCCTGCAACTGTTTCTCCTAACAATCCGAGCAACTTGCAGGGTTTTGACTCTCGTTTTGGGTTCGGTTTGGTGAATGCAGCGGCAGCAGTTGCTAAAGCTCAAGGTACTGCAACTTTTCCTGATGTTCCCGACTTGGGCGGCGAGGATTGGGGCAGAGATTTAATTAAATCTCCAGAAGTTTGGGCCCAAGGCTTGACTGGAGACGGAATTGTGGTGGCAGTTATCGACAGCGGAGTTGACTATAATCACCCGGATTTGATCGGGAATATTTGGAGCAATGTGGGGGAAACTGGTGTTGATGCGATCGGTCGCAATAAAGCTAGCAACGGAGTTGATGATGATGGCAATGGCTTTATTGACGATTTCCGGGGATGGGATTTTGTCAACAACGATAATGACCCGATGGATGATAACAATCACGGCACTCATATCTCAGGTTTAGTTGCTGCGAAAAAAGATGGGGTTGGGATTACTGGAACTGCTCCAACTGCGAAGATTATGCCTTTAAAAATACTCGATAGGGCCGGGGTGGGTAAAATTCGGGATGAAATTAATGCAATTAATTATGCGGTGGCAAATGGAGCAAAGATCATTAATGTGAGTTTGGGTGGCCTACAGTTGAATGTTCAAGAATTGGATGCGATTCGAGTGGCTGAAGCTCAAGGCGTGATCGTGATTTCGGCGGCGGGAAATGATGCTCGCCCACAAGCAGATTATCCGGCTCGGTTTGCCAATGAGGTAGGAATTGCTGTCGGTGGTGTTACCCGAAATGGCTTGTTTGCAAATTATTCTAACCGGGCGGGTGCGGAGACAATTAATTACTTTGTTGCTGCAGGCGGCGACGCTGGCACGGCGGATTCTGGTGACATTTATTCAACTGTGCCACTTTCTCAACCGGGGATTCCTTATCGATATTTTGCGGGTACTTCAATGGCAGTGCCACAAGTATCCGGCGTGATAGCTTTGATGTTGCAAGCTAATCCGAATCTGACTCCTGCTGATATTAAAAGGATTCTTGCGGAAACTGCGAATCGAGCGGTTTGAATTGGATTTTGTGCGATCGCGATCTACAATCCTCAATCTTCTACCAATTATTAAAAGAAAACCGTGGGGACAGGGCAATGCCGTGTCCTACTCCCCGCACCGGACACGGCATTGCCCTGTCCCTACTTTTGAGAATTGGTATTAAAAATTGGCGGCGTAAGTTAAGTCAAATTGGCGGAGCAGAGTGATGCAGCAGTAGCTTGGTCGATCGAATACTAACTCGTAATTCATCTGGCCGTCTATTTTGGTGATCGGCTGCTTTAAAGGGATGCCCTGAATGTCGTATTGCCGGCGTTCTAAGGCACTCCAGTCGATAATTTTGAAGTCGATTTGGTTCTGTAACTCACTTGCGATGAGATATAGGTGCATCTTGTCTTGAACTTTCCCAGTCAAGGGAACTTTTATTAACACTGACTGGGTGACGAGGGGTTTTTGGTCGTTGGGATGCTTCTGGGTGTGGCAGCTTTTGAATTCTATATCGTAAGGTTCTACCTTAAATTTCTCTCCACTGGCGATCGCAGATGAGTGCAAATCTTTCAGGCACTTTTCAAGGTGAGGAATCAGCCCTAAGTCTGGATCACACAGCAGTTTACGAATGTTGGAGGTTTCAGTGACTGTCATTTGAGATTTTTGATGTTATTTTTTTATTCTTAACTTCTAGCTTACCACGAAAAGCCAACCTATCGAACTCTACTTGCGACATACTTCCATAAATGCCGTTTATAGGCAGATTTCGCAGTGAATAAGACATTTATTTCTGGGCAGCAAACCCGTGTTTTTTGCTTCATGTTTAAGATTATTTTTTGGTAATTTTCCACAGATTAAGCTCAACATTAGTGTCAGCCGGATCTATTTGATAGTTTTGTTGCTGAATTGCCAATCGCAAAGTAGAGGACGGTCTGTATAAAAACAACTCACTGAAACCGCTGGGAATTTGCGGGGGTTGGGGTTTTTTCTTTGCCAATTCTCGATTTTTGTAGCAAGATGTGTAACAGCGGGGTTCTATTAGCAGTTTGACTTTTGGTTCTAGGTAATAACTTAAAGGCATAATATATGCGATATTGGCATCGCTGATAAATAGGGGGTTGCTGGCTTGATTGACAACCCCAGCTACTTCCAAAGCACCCAACCAACCGCTTCCTTTATTCCACCAAATATCTGCTTGAGAACTAACTCCACCGGATATAATACCTGCGGAAAAAACTGTAACTATAACAATTTTCCACAGTTTTTTCTGTTGGAAGTTCTCCAAATTGTTACTAATTTTCGCAGACAGCAGGTAAGCCACTGCTAGCTGAATTCCCACATAACAAGGAACTAAATATCGCGGATTTGCCGATCGCCTTCCACCCTTGATTATATCAGGCACTGCTAAAAACAAAGCAGTTGTTGCAATTAATAACAATACAATCAACCACACTCGCTTTGGTGTTTGTCGGCATAAATAATAAATGGCATAGCCGACTAAAGCTAGAATCATGATACCAACTGGAATTAGCAAGGCTAGTTCTGTGGGGTTGGCAGTTCCATCAATGCCAATATCAAAAAATGCTATGCTTACGGAACCAACCCACCTGCTGACTAATCTTAAGTAATTTGTTTGTTCTGCCCATGCTGTTGTGCTTCTAACTTGATTGAAGTTTTCTACAGTATTTACCAGGGAAGGCATGAAGCCGATCAAAGCGATTAAAGATGCTACATAATAGGAAATGAATGTTTTCACATCGCGCCAGTTGGCAATAACTGCGACGTAAATTGCGTGGGCGGCAGCGACGCAGACAAATAACAAGTGGGTGTAGAATCCCAGTGTTGCTGTGCCTGCATAAAGCGCCCAGGAAAGAACGAGGGCGACAGCATTTTGATTTTGGTCAGAGCGCATTGCTCGCAGCAAGGCTGCACTGGATAAAATAGTAGTTAATGTCCACAAACTGTACTGTCTTGCTTCTTGGGCAAATAGGATGTGGTAGGGAGAAATTGCGAAAATTGCGATCGCCATCCACGCTACTGCTGAAGATTCAAATAACTCCCAAGCCAGCCAATAAATTGCGGGAAATACTAGCAGGCTAATCACGGCGGCCGAACTTCTCATTGCTGCAACGGAACTGCCGAACCATTGCGCCCAATATCGCGCTAGTACGTAATACAGAGGGGGGTGTTGGGGATCTTCTGTTGCTAAAGAATGTAGCGTGTCAGTTAAATTGTGTTCTGAATTTATCTGCTGATATTTTTGTAAATCCGCAGGCGAGGTTATTTTCTGGTACGAAATTTCTTTGATTATTTCGACTTCGGTGTAGCCAGAAACTCTCAAAGAAGTATATGTTTCGTCGATCCAGTAAAATTTGCGATCGAGATTGGCGAAGCGAAATAAAATACCGATGACTAATGCGGCGATAATTAAAAATCGCAGCCACTTGTCAAGTGCAGGGTTGTGAGAATTTAGTCGATCGCGATCTTTGGTAGATTCCATTTTATAACTAGCTAATCTCGCACAAATTTTTTCTGTTACCCCCCCCGTAGGGTGCGCCTAGCGCACCCTACTAACTTAACAGCTTAACAGCCAGAGAAAGGACTTCAGTCCTTAGTGCGAACAAAGGAATGATTAATCATCCACTCCTTCAATCGGCGCAAAACCCTGCCGCTGAATATTTTCGGTTATGGTGCGGGGTTCGAGGAATTGCAGCAAATAATCCGGGCCACCCGCTTTAGAACCAACTCCCGAAAGTTTGAATCCTCCGAAGGGTTGCCGCGATACCACAGCCCCGGTAATTCCGCGATTTATGTACAGGTTTCCGACTTCAAAATCGGATGCAGCTCGATCGATATGTGAAGGCGTGCGAGAATACAATCCGCCGGTTAAAGCAAAATTCGTGCCGTTAGCAATAACAATCGCTTCGCTGAAATTTTTTGCCCGAATCACCGACAAAACTGGGCCGAAAATTTCTTCTTGGGCGATAGTTGCTGTCGGCGATACTTCGGTAACAATGACTGGGCCGACAAAATAACCGGTTTCTGGTGCCGGCATTTCTAAAGCTATGTTAGCTTCGGCGCGACCTTTTTCGATGTATTCGCGGATGCGCGAATGGGCATTTGCATCGATCACAGGGCCGACTTGAGTGCCGGGATTTTCTGCTGGGCCGACATTGAGCGATCGCGTCGCTTCTACCAATCTTGCCACAAAATTATCGTACACTGATTCGACTACAATTACTCGCGAACAAGCGGAACATTTTTGGCCACTGTAGCCAAATGCCGAATAAACTACGCCTGCAACTGCTTGGTCTAAATCCGCACTTTCATCGACAATAATTGCATTCTTGCCGCCCATTTCCGCAATTACTCGTTTCAGGTGTTTTTGTCCAGGCTGCAAAATCGCAGCATCGGCATAAATCTGACAGCCCACTTCCTGAGAACCGGTGAAAGTAATCATGTGAACATCAGGATGTTTCACCATGTAAGCGCCGACGGTTGAACCTTTGCAAGGCACGTATTGAAATACCCCTTTGGGGATTCCGGCTTCTAGCAAAATCTCTGTGATTTTTGCTGCAATTACTGAGGAAACTTCCGCTGGTTTGAGCAAAGTACAATTACCAGCTACCAGCGATGCAACTGTCATGCCGACGGGAATTGCCAGGGGGAAATTCCAAGGTGAAATGATTAAAGAAATGCCGCGCGGCTGATAGCTGTAGCGGTTAGTTTCTCCGGGAATGTCGTAATTCTTCCCTTGTTCTAACCGTTCCATTTCGTCGGCGTAGTAGCGGCAAAAATCAATAGCTTCGGAGACTTCTGCATCGCATTCTCTGACAGGTTTGCCGACTTCAAACACCATCCAAGCTGATAGTTCGTGCCGCCGCTGTTCCATCAATTCTGCAGCTTTGCGGAGGACGCCGGCGCGCTGGCGGACGGGGGTTTTTCGCCAACTGGTGGAGGCTGCTTTTGCTGCTTCCAGGGCTTGTTTGGCCTGTTCTTCGGAAAGCAATCCGATGTTGCCAACTACTTCTGTAGGATTGGAAGGGTTGAGGGAATTAACTGTTGCTTCAGTATTTTGGTACTCGCCATTGATTAGGGGTAAATAGGTTTTACCTAAGTTAGCCCGCACTGATTTGATGGCTGTTTCTGCTTGTTGCCGCAATTTGGTATTAGCGTAGTCGGTATCGGCAACGTTGGGAAATACTTTGCTGTAAACTAGCTGGTCATTTCCATTAGCAACGGGCGCGGCTAACAATTGTTCGATCGGCATTTCTTCGGAACTTTGCCGGATGAAAGAACTGTTGGCGGTATTTTCCAGCAAACGGCGGATCAAATAAGCCATTCCCGGCAGCAAATCGCCGTAGGGGCAGTAGACTCGGACGCGATAACCCCGATCGACCAAAAGCTTAGCCAATTTGTCGCCCATGCCATACAGCACTTGCATTTCAAAGCGGCGGCGCGGGATGTTGAGAGTTTCGGCAATGGCGATCGCCCTGGCTTGCGATCGCACATTATGACTGCCAATAGCTGCATACAAATATTCGTGATTTTCGAGCAGCAACTGCGTCATCTGCTCGAAATTGGCATCGGTAGCAACTTTGTCATTGTAGACCGGCTGTGGCCAATCTTTCTGCATCGCTTTGATAGTTTCCTGATCCCAGTAAGCGCCTTTTACCAGCCGCACTGTTACTGGATTTCCGCGTTTTTTTGCCCAGGAAATCAGGTTTTGCAAATCTTGAGCACTGTCGCGCAAATATGCTTGCAATGTAATTCCAATATCAGTGCGACTCCGAAACTCTTCCTCTAACAATAAGTCTTTGAGAATTGTCAGAGTTAAACTTTTGTAAGCATACTGTTCCATATCGAAATGAACGGCCGCTCCCAATTCCTGCGCGCGGCGCAGTAAAATGCGAATTCTCTCGCTTACTTTCTCCTCACTACCTTTAGCATCCAACGGGTCAAACTGAGAATAAAAAGCCGTTAGCTTTACCGATACTTGCACTTGCGGCAGAGTTTCGCCGTCTGCTTTGTCAATTGCATCTACCTGCGGCCAATTCTTCGCTGCCTTCGCCAGTTCCTCCATCAATTCCAAATAGCGGTTAAGATAAATTTGCGCCTCAGTTTCAGTGATGACAGCTTCCCCCAAAAGGTCAACTGTAAAACCCATTTTATCTTTGCGAAGTCGCTCTAAAGTTTTAACTACCTGCTTGATATTTTCCCCAGAAATATACTTGTGCGCCAAAGTTTCCACCGCCGGGGCAACCGTCGTCGCCGCCAATTGTCCAGGAATCGAATCAGCGTTAGTAAAATTGAGCAATTTTTTCAATGCTTCGGGCAATTCTACCTCTTCAGTGGTCAGGTATTCTTGCAAGTGGCGGGCAATTTCCGGCTTGCTGCGGAGGGCCGGCAAACAGTCAATAAATCGAAACAACTGCACCCGCAGTCCGGGGCTAGCCATAGCCCAATCCATTAGTTTGTCGTCCCAGCGCATTTGGTCTTGCAGTTGACCGAAAAAAGATCGCTTTTTGTCTTGAGTTGCCTTCAGTATTTCTTTGGCAATTTCTTGGGTTTTTGCTTCGTAGATGCTTGGAGATATTTGTGCAACCATTGGTAATTAGTAATGGGTAATTTGTAATTGGCAACCAGGGCGGGTTTATGTATTGTGTAACTACCCCCTAATACAATTATAGTTGCTATTTGACTTCAATCTTAACTTGGTAGTTTGCTTGGCGATCGCCTGAAATTTCAATAGTATAATCGCCACTACTGGCTAGTTGACCTTGCCACTGACCTGTGCTGTTAGCAGTACCTAAGTTTTCACCGTTAGGAGCAATAATTGCGGCGCTAACTTGACCTTCTTGAACATTAATTGTCATGCTTTGGCCGCTATTGCACTCCAGTAAGTAGCGCCTGGATAGGTTGGCTCGCAAACTATTGCTCAGAGTAGTTCCCGTAGCACCGGCTGGAAAGTAAACTCGCTCAGTTACAGGGGTTTCAACCGCAGCGGGAGTTGGAGTTGGAGAAGGCAACGGCAACGGCGACGGTGACGGCGAAGCAAGTTGCGGAAGTCCAGACAGAGAGGGTATTTGAGTGGGACGGGGCGACGGAGAGATTGTGGGGGGGAGTCCATTTCCAGGGGCTGGGGGAAGTCCGGGCCGGCGGTTGAGGGGCGCTGTTGCGACAGGGGGAGGGCTTTCGGGGAGGGGTACGTCAGCGGGTAGTTTGATTTGAAGGTTCGCTCTTTCCTGATACATTCTCCACGCTAGCAAACTGCCGAGACTCAGGACCGAACCGACTAACATTCCGCTGAGAAAAACTGCTAATATTTGCCACGAGCGAGCTAGTTTTGGTTCAGGGTTGGCAGTTGGAATTGTTGGAGGCGGATAACTTGCAAGTGGAGTTGTTTCCGGCGCGATATCGGCGGCAATTGGAATTGTTTCGGTTTCGTCGATTGGCGCTGAAATATCTTTGGTCGCGGCAATTTCAGCGGGAGTTTCTGCCGGTGCGGAAGTTGAATCGCCACTGGCAATTTCACTGCGCTCGAACTCATCGCTGGCAGTGGAAATTGTTTCCGGTTGCTGAGTCAAAATTTGTTTTTTTTCCTGTTCGTCGCTCATGGGGCTAAATTTATTTTACCTTTAATGTCGAAAGAAGGCTCACACCGTACCGTAGGTCGGTGTTGAGATGAATGGAGACCAACAAATAAACGCGCGGAGCGCAACCTTATGGTAAAATAAAGCCATAAAGTTAATCACTTGGTCATGTTTGTACTCGAAGCCAAACTCAGAGGTTCGACAAGACAGTTTGCCATCATCGACGAGATGATACGCACGGCTGGCTTGGTCAGAAACAGTGGGTTAATCGCAAAAAGAAAGGCTCCAACAAGCGTAAAAAAGCGATTAACAAACTGGGAAAAAAACACCTGAAAGTCTCTCGCCAGCGTAAAGACTTTGCCGTGAAATTGGCAAGGTGCGTGGTTAAATCTAGCGATTTGGTGGTGTTTGAAGACTTGAAGGTGCATAACATGGTTAAAAACCATCGCCTTGCCAAAAGTATTAGTGATGTGGCTTGGAGACAATTCTTTGAATGCTTGGAATATTATGGGCAAGTATTCGGCAAAATTGTCATTACCGTGCCTCCTCAATACACCAGCTCTGAATGCAGTTCTTGTCATCGAATTGTCAAAAAGTCTCTGTCCCAAAGAACTCATGTCTGTCAATGTGGATTGACTCTGGATCGGGATGAAAATGCTAGTCGCAACCTTTTGGCAAAAGGATTGGAAATTGTGAGTAGGGGGGGACACTCCCGAATTAACGCTCAAGGACATTTGAACCTCTGTCAAATAAGTGAAAGCTTGCTTGATAAGTTTGGTGGTTGATTTGGGAACCCCACGCTGTATGCGACAGCATCAGCGTTGGGAGGATGTCAGAAAGACCGCTTTTAGACATTTTACGTTACTGGTGCGATCGCCTGCACTGCACCCATACGGCACGGCTATTGACAAAATGCCGTCCGTGTCGATCGAGAAATCTCTCTGCTGGGGCGATCGCAATTTACCAATTTTCGGTAAATATTGAGCACAAATTGCGATCGCAACTTACTATAGCAATCCTAAATCATTTGTGAATTTCTTACTCCCTCCCCTTGGTAAGGGGAGGGTTGGGGTGGGGTAAAAAATTTACGACTCATTTAGGATTGCTATACCGGACTCAATTATTAGGCAAAGACTGCCAAAAAGGCCGCTCTTCTGGCTTCCTCACAGTATTCGTCGCAGACTGCACGTTTCCTTTCAATTCTTGATAATACCTGTCATCCAGAAAACTAACGCTGACGCCCGCAGGAAGCAGCAGTTGGCGCAATCTTTCCTGAGTGTAATCTACACCGTCAATCATTGGCCCGCGCGGATTTGAAACTAACAACTTGCCGTTAACTGGCACCGAATTGACCATATTCGGCCACCAAGCATAACCGCTGTAGCCAAACATCACCGGAACTTGAATAATTTGGTCGTCTCCGAGTAAAAACTCTCTTTTCAACTTCTCTATAATCGGATTAAGTTTCTGATTTTGCAAATAGAGATTGTGTTGAATTAAAGCGCGATTTTGCAAGGCGGCGCTGACTGTTGTTTGAGTGCTCAAACCACGATTGATCGCCACATCGCCGTAACCTCTTCCCTCCAATTCTTCCAACAGCTTAACTCCGGCTTCGGGACTGGCGATCGCCATTACATATTGTCCGGGAGTTTGAGTGGGAATAAAATTGATAATTTCATCGACTTGGCGAGTCAAAAGCCAAGAAGTATCAATATCCACTGGCGGCCCTTGAATTCTCTGAGCTTGAATGAAATCAAGTACCTCTGGATTAAAACTAGCATTTCCCGAATTCCCATAATAAACTCGACCCATTGGGTGTCCGGGAATCGGCGGTGTCACCTGCAAGTTGCCGTATCCGTCAGACCACTGACTTACAGGGTCTAAAGAACGTGGATTGCCAATTTTTACTACTTTCCAATCCCGGTTTTGAGTTGATTTAATAGGCGGGTTTTTCTCTGGCTCGCTATTGGTTTTTAGGGCTACATTAAACAGGCGTACTTCCGATTGTTCGGGGAGTTGAACGTAGCCGTTTTTCTGGGTATCTTGCATCCAAGTGTGATCGCCCTGGAGAATTTTTACTTTGGCGCCCGTGGGTTCTACTGCTTGTTTTAGTTGCGAGATAAATTCGCTGTTGACCGCGCCTCTGTCGCTGACCTGAACTTCAGTTACTGGTGCTGTATTGGGCGCTATCATCCAAGGACTAACGCCCATTTGAATAGTTGTAGATGCGATTTCTTGACCGTTGTTTTGGGCAGTTGCTTTAAGATTAACAGTGCCGTTCCAGTTGCGATCGGCAAATTGTTTAGCTTCGACACCTAAAACAATATTCGTGCTGAAAACTAGAGGTTTAGCACCGGATATATCTACAGGTTGCCAGCCGTCGCCCGTCTTCTGGAAAACGCTGATGTGAGGGCTAGCAATGCTGTCAGCCGTGATAAATAACTGAGAGGTTTTGAAGTTTTCAGACAGGTTCAAGTTAACTTGAGAAAGCATTGCTGCACGGCGGGGAGCGCTAACTTTGGTTTGTTTCCAAGTCGGTATCTTGCCGCGATCGTTATTGCGATCGTTAAATAAAATTAGCGCGCCCTTGGACAAAGACCATTGTTCTTTTCCGGCGTCGTCTTGCTCGTTAATTTGGCCATCTCGGTTGGTATCTCCCGCAAAGAAAAAGTTCGGCGACGACGCGGCGGGTGTAACTGGGGTGGGGGTTGGTGTTACAGTTGATTCAGGAGTTGGTTGAGGAGTTGCTTGCTGATTTCTCTCTAACTCTTGTCTTTCAAGTTCTTGTCGGGCTAATTCTTGTCTGGCTAACTCTTGCCTTTCAAGTTCTTGTCGGGCTAATTCTTGCTTTTCAAGTTCTTGTCTTTCAATTTCTTTACGGGCTAACTCTTGCCTTTCAAGTTCTTGTCTTTCAACTTCTTTACGAGCTAATTCTTGCCTTTCAAGTTCTTGTCTGGCTAACTCTTGCCTTTGGAATTCTTGCCTTTCAACTTCTTTACGGGCTAATTCTTTCCTTTCAAACTCTTGCCTTTCAAGTTCTTTACGGGCTAATTCTTGTCTTTCAACTTCTTTACGGGCTAATTCTTGCTTTTCAAACTCTTGCCTTTCAAGTTCTTGTCTAGCCCGGTCTTTTTTCTCTTGCTCTTTTCTCTCTATTTCTCGACGAGCAAATTCTTTTTTCTCTTGCTCTTTGCGGGCTCGCTCTCTTATCTCTTCTTCCTCTGCTCTAATTTTCTCAATAGAACGTGCAACTTGCATTTCATAGGTAGCGACACTGAGGTTTCCTTGGTATTCGATGGTTTTGTCGATCGCCCCATCGGCCAAAAAAGATTCGTGAGGAATGAGTCGCAGCGTATTGATAGCCAACTCCCACAGCCGCTGAGACTGTTCCCAAGTAGCAGAAGAAGGATTAGAAGTGCGTCCAATTTCGACTGCTTTGGCGGCTAATTTAGCAGCATCGTCCCAATTATATTTGGCTCTTTCTTCTATTTGAATCTGACTTTGAACATTTTGGAGTTGCTGCGTCAGAGTTTGGGATTGCTGACGGTGGATTGCTGATTTCCAAAGTTCACCAGGAAACGGGGCGCTGTCGGAAGTTTTGGCAAGGTTATCTAATTGTACTTTCAGCCGATCGCGCAATTTGTAGAGTTCGGAAAGGGATTGCGGAGTTTCGCCCTCTGACTGTCGCCCAGAGAGTGCGAGTTGGTAGTTTAGGGAAGGTTGAGCCACTGTTGTGGGGACTGCAACCCAAATAATACCGATGACGACACCGAAACCATTGATAATGGCGATCGCAATATATCGAACCCAGCGCATATAGTTTATCCTCAGACACGCCAATAATTTTACCTAATCTTGGGAGCAATGGGGGATTTAATTATAAGGTTGTTGGGTCGGGAAGGGCGATCGGCTTTTTTTCATGTCGAAGGACGGTTAACTCGAATCAATTTACCGTTCAAAGTATCGATCGCAGAAATAGCCTCATTAATTCGGGTCGCCTGTCTTTCCCAGTTGCTATCTTGAGTACAAATGATAATACCAGCATGGTTGGGTTGTGAGCGATGCAGTCGAATGAAATCCCCTCGATTGAGAGTCAAAACTGCTCGCTCATTACTCACTGCAAAAGCCAATACATCCTCATCAGGAATTCCTAATCCTGCGTTTCCGGCTTCTTGAACTGTTAAAACATCGTGACCTAAAGGTCGAAGAAACTCAACTACTGGCAACGGATACTGTTCGTCTGCATAAAGTCGCGCCATGTTTTAGGCTTCCTCATTTTCTTTGATTGCTTGTTCAATTTCTTCTGGGTAAGCATCAGCATAAGCCCAAGCATTGACTAAATCAGCCGCAGTCAAATGGGGATAGCACTTAAAAAGTTCCGCATCGCTGCATCCGAGACGGCGATAACCCACCAGTACCCAAACTTGTATGCGAGTATTGCCGACACAGGCATCCCCTCCACAGACACCGGGAGTCTTTTTAATGCCTAAAGAACCGTTAGTTAAATTTTGAGTTAGGATGCTGATTAGTTTAGCTTTATCAGCGAGATTTAAGGTTAAGACTTGAGTTTCTAATTCTTGTATAGTCATAAGTGCGATCACCGGAATATATTATCTAGATTATAGCAAATTCCCGCCATGTTTTATGCGGCCTCATTTCTAGTGATCGCAGCTTCAATTTCCTCTGGGTGTGCCTCAGCATAAGCCCAAGCATTCGCCAAATCTGCTGCACTCAAATGAGGAAAGTCTTGCAAAATCCGCACATCACTTGCACCCAGAATGCGATAATTTACCAGCGACCAAATAGGTATGCGAGTCTTGGCAATTCTAGCATCGCCACCGCACACGCCCTGAGTTTTTTCTATTCCTTGCCAAGTATTGCTTAAACTTTGAACTAATAGCTGTATTGCCTGAGTTTTTTCAGCGGGAGTTAAGGCAAGGAGTTGTTTTTCTAATTCTTTCAGTGTCATTGTTTACCATCTCATAAACTTTACTCTATGGGGAAGCCAGGAATCAGTAGATCGATTTCTACCATCAGTTGCATGGTTTCTTTGAGCGCAACTACCACTTTTTGATAGTGCAGTACATCATCAAAAGATAAGGTGCGTTTGGCTTTCTTACGGTCTTTGAGCCATTTGTCTAAAACCTGATAACCGCCAATTTTAAACTCCCAAACTTCGGGGGCGATGCCTTCAAAATAGCGGGTTTTGTTGATATAAACTCGTTGTTCTGCGGGTTTATAGGTAACTTCGGTAACGGCATTGTCACCATCGCCACTCATTTTAGTAATCAGCTTATTCAGCTTTTTCGATTTCATCAGGTGCAGGTCTACCAATGCCTGACCTTTTGCACCCAAGTCTTTAAATAGCTGGTCGTTGCTGGTCAAAGGCACACGGGGAAAGTCGATTTTGAGGAATTCGGCGTAGCGTTGGCGATAGGTGGGGCTATGGAAGATGGCGTAGATGTAGTAAAAGATGGCTTCTGGGGTGGGGACGTAGCCAAGTTTTTCACGAATTGCTTTAATGAAATCCGATGACAAATTCGGAGATTTTTCCACAAATAAATTACCTTGATTGTTTTGAGTGTCAGGGTAAAGATAGAGAGGAAAAGCATTACTACCATCTTTCAACTCAACAAACAATGCTGGGGTTGGGGTGTTAGAGATAATTGCATGCGCCCATTCTTCAGCTTTTGTTTGTCTACAAACATTGATAAAATAATTTTCTGAAATTGAATGTTGCTGAAAAATCAATCGAGGACGATCCATTATAATCGAACTAAAACAGCAAAATCTTTTATCAAAAGGGCGATAAAAGCACTCAATAATTGAGCTTTCCCAAGTGGGATTTTGACGTACCTGAGTTCTAACAGTTGCCACGTTCCATGTCTGACTATCTTCAATAAGATATTTAACCTTTATTTCATTGTCTGTGAGTTGGCGATTTTGAAGGTCATACAATCTCTGTTTCATTTCCTCCTTTGAAAAGCTGAGCGCGAAATGATCTCGATGACTTTGAAAACCCAGAGTGTTCACAGGAAGAATTTTAGTAATTTGCCAGCCTGTGTTGTACTCAGCTTTTACTTTTGAATTTTGTTGTATGAAAAAATACTCTGGTGTCTGAGGTTCAAGCATTTCCCATTCAACTTCATCAATATCTAGCAAATTTAAACTTTCATATTTAGATGCGCGATCGCCCCATAACTCTGCATGGTGAACTTTAGCGGGTGTATCCTTTCCAGGTGCTTTAACAAAAATTCCAATACTCACACCCTGTTGAATATCAAAGACATTTTGATCTGGTGAACCATCGGGAGAAACTTCTTTCTTCTTAGAATTACCGTGTAAATCTAAAATGTAGATATCAGTAAAGGTTTGCATCAAGTTCTGGCGCATTCCTCGAAACGTTGGATTATCCAGATAACTGTGATTAGTAACAAACGCTAAAACACCATAACCAGTTTCACTGACTCGCCATTGTCCAAAGCGAATGAATTTAACATAATCATCTTGCAACCATTTAGGATTCTTTTCACCTAATGGCACACCATCCACATAGTAATAATCTTTAACTAAACCCGCGATCCACTCGCTTTTATTTGCCGAATGTCCTGAATAGGGCGGATTGCCCAACACCACCATCACAGGTGTATCTCGTTTTACCATCGAAGCTTCATTTGCTTCCTGTGCCACAAACTGACCAAACAAAATCTCTGACTTTTTCATTGCCTCATCTAGCGTATTGGTGAGGTAAATACCTAATCGTTGTTTGCCCTTAAATTTGTAACCAAGTTCTTCAAGTTCTAGCCCTAGCTTGAGGTGAGCAATGGCATAGGGAGCCATCAATAACTCAAATCCAAACAACCGATTCAGCAAATTGTCTCGCACATAGCTATCCCACTGATTCGCCATGCCAATTTCTTCTAAATTGCGGTAAATTTGCTTCACCACTTCATACAAAAACGTACCCGTACCCGTTGCAGGGTCGAGAATTTGTACTTTCGGCTTTTGTGTTACTGGATCTTTGGCGTTATCAGCTAATCCCAATGGCAAATCGAAGCGGTCTTTGAGAATGGCATCAACCGATCGCACAATAAACGACACCACAGGTTCCGGTGTATAATAAACCCCTCGACTCTTTCGCAAAGCTGCATTGTACGCCGCCAAAAACGTTTCATAAAAATGCACCACCGGGTCTTCTTGCCGAGTGCGCTGCCCAAAGTTTTCGAGAATGCTACCCATATCAACCTGAGACAGCAATTGCACCAAATCGTCGATCGCCCAATCGATCTGACTGACTGCATCCGTTTCGACGATCGTATTAAACAATCGCTTCAAAAATGGGTTTGTTGCCGGAATATACGTGCCCGCCGTGCGCCGAGTAAACGGTTCACACCCTGGATTTTGAGCATGACCAACTCTTGCCGCAAATAACCCATAAGAAATCGTCTGAGCATACATATCAGCAAAATCAGCATCATTCAAATCGGGCAACAACACCTCACTAAAGCCCTGTTTCAGTTGATGCAATTCGCCGTCTTTCCTTTCTCCCTCCAGCGCAGTTGTTGTTGCTAACCTAATTGCCTTCGTCAACCTCGCCATCTGTCGCGCCAGGTCTTCAGGACTGCTGATAATCTCGCCTGTATAATTGATAAACTGATCTAGCAGAGCCGCAATCTTTTCTGTAGCCCTTACTTGCAGCTTATTCTCATTACGATCTGCTAAAATTTCCTTCTGCCTGCGCTTCCCATTCACATACCAACGAAACTCTAAATAATTAGTCAATACTAGATTCGGAAACGCTTCTATATACCGCTGCAATTGCTCCGATTTTTCTATCTGATCCAAATCTAGCCCAACGTCTTTGGCTTCTACATAACCCACCAGTAGTTCCCGCCGCCGCACGGTAAAGTCTGGAATCCCTGCCTTGTTTCCTTTTTCTTCAATGACGGCATCAATGCCCTTGTCTGAGTCATCCAGCAAATCTTTCAGCGCTGGATAATGGCTGCGCTCGCTACCTTTTTGCAGGTTATTTTGAATCGACTTGAGGTAAGCATCAAAAGATATAGATGGCATTGAATCAGTTTCCTGGTTTAGTTTGGAAATGTTTCCTGAATTCGTTTAATGCTATTATAGTAGATAGAATAGTCCTGGAGATACGGGGCCAGAAACCGGGTTTTTTAGGAAAATACTTCGTGGCTACCGACAGATTAGATAAAAACCCGGTTTCTTTGTCGGAGTAAGTAAGCCCTATATGGATTTATTCTCTTTTTCGCTGACCGAAAGGTAAAAATCATGAAATGTCGCTGTTATTTCTTAATTTTTATCCTTATTGGATTATCCTTAACAAGCTGCGGGCCACCGCCGTCATTTCGAGAAATTGATCGCACATTGAAAGATAGTAATGCGATCGCAGAACTTAGTTTAAAGCTGCAAACAGACGATGTAACTAAGAATAACATCCCCGCGAGTCCGAAGAGTGGGAAGTTCGATCGAACTACCAACTCACCGGAAGAAAGTGCGATCGTATTAGGGATATTCGGGTTTCAGTTGATATGTTATTTGTTAGTTTGGAAGTTTCGCGGGAGGGAAGAAGCTAACAGGATGCTGAGAAGAATCAGAAGAAGAGTGAAGTGAGGATAGATACTTGCTAAACCTCATTTTTTCTTAGTGCGGTTGCGTTTTCTCGATTCAGCCGCCGTATTTTTTGCTTTTTTTTGTTTTTCTTTACTTGCTTTAGATTCATTGACAGCACTACCACTTATCGGTTTGCTGGAAAATCCCGATGTATCGGAGTTTTTAGCTGCCATTATAGGAGCAATGCTAGCATTATATATCTCCTGAAATTGTGTTAGACCTTCCCCCGTACTCATATCAAACCCTGCTTGCTGACCTAGCGTTACAAAGGATTTGGCAAATCCAAAATTAGAGGAATCTTCCATAATTTCCTGAAATTCCGACTCGATATCCCGCAGGTATTTGATAATTGAAGTGGCATTTCGCAGTTTAAATTCTCGCTTCAAAAATTGCCAGAACGCCAATAATTCCGGGATAGCATTTTCACCTTCTTCCGGCGAAAGCAAACTCACTTTCCTGGGAAACAACTCTTCGACTACAGTTTCCGCATCTTCCACTTTCATGCTAGGCAGCGTAAAACCTTCATAGCCGAAACCGTAATAAATGAACTGCGAGATCCAAAATCCAACGTCTGGATAAGTTTTACAGTATTCTTCTCCTTCGGGAGAATTGACAAATAGCTCGATTAGCGTTTCCTGATAATCTTCCAGGAGTGGTTCTGCTTCGTCATAATCTAGGCCATTTAGTTGGCGGATATTAAAAGGTTGATCTGACATAGTTGAAAATTTTTTAATTTAATTGACGTTAGCTCTAATGTTAGTACAATTTTTGCAGCTCTATTAATTCTTTAGGATTTCATTATATTTAAAAAATCTCCGATCGCAGGTATATTTGACTAGCACCGATCGCCCGTGACTATTTAAACCAAGCTAGCATTGTATAGGGCGATCGCCCTATACACCGAACAGCGAAAGATGTGATATAATCTCAAGTAAAACTATAATTGTTTGAGCTTGGCAGTCCGCCACTTCAAATTATGAAGTCAACACAACAGTTGACAGCAATTATTGAACGAGAAGGCGACGGATATGTATCCCTTTGCCCAGAAATCGATATTGCCAGCCAAGGTGACAATATAGAAGAAGCGCGACGGAATCTGATCGAAGCGTTGGAACTATTTTTTGAGACAGCAGATCCTTCTGAATTCAAAAACTTGCTGCATAGCGATCGCCCTTAAGTACAACCTACGAAATATTCTGATAATAACGTTGAATCTTATCTGCAAAAATCGGAATCAACCTGCTAGCTGTATACTCTGGCTTCATGCAATTCCTCTTCTTGGCTAAACTGAGCTAATTCCTTGAGAATTTCACGGCGCTTAACAGTACGCTGCTGTTTATAGGCGATCGCACTTGCCAAACTTATCCGCCGCTGGTTTCCTACTTTTCCATAGGCAATTTCCCCATCATCGAGCAATTTGACTACAAATTGTGGCGACACATTGAGCAAAGTCGCAGCTTCTTCAACAGTCATATCTTGCTCAATAGGCACTAAAGATACTGCTTTACCAGCCGCCATTAAATGTGCAGCTTGACACAACAATTGATAGAGTGATTCAGGAAGTGCGATCGCTTCCCCGCCAACTTCCACCAATTTTACTTTGGATGTCTCAGCATCACCACTTTCTGTCTTGAGACATAGCATTTTATCCAACAATTTGATAGCTTTTGTTTCTGCTTCTGTTGGTAAAACCGGATCTAGAAGTATTTTTTGTCTGTTCATGGTAATGTTTCCTGAATTGGTTTAATGCTATTATAGTATATTGAATTTATTAATGACCGTTAATGCCTGACTTAGAAAAAGGTCTAGCCGCTTTTAATAACCAAGATTATACCCAAGCCTTTACCTTGTTAAAACCACTAGCAGAACAAGGAAATGCTGAATCCCAGTGCATAATTGCCAGTATGTACCATTTAGGATTAGGTCGAGAAAGGATGATATTAGAAGCAATTAAATGGTACATCAAATCCGCTGAGCAAGGCTATGGTGTTGCCTCAAACAACTTAGCAGGAATTTATCTATGCGGTGCTGATGGTGTAACAGCCGATCGCACTGAAGCAGAAAAATGGTTTCAAAAAGCCAGAGAACAAGGATTTTCACATACACCGATTTCCAGTGAATATGTGAACAAAGCTAGCATTGCATAAAACAACACCAAAACAAACTCCAAACAAAAACCCGGTTTCTCCAAGAAACCGGGTTTAATCATCCGCGTTAATCCGCGTTCATCTGCGGTTGCAAAATCCTACAACTGCTTCACCTCAGAAACCAATTTGGCAACCACATCCTTAGCGCTACCAAACAACATCATCGTCTTATCCTTGTAGAACAACTCATTATCTACACCGGAAAAACCAGCACTCATCCCGCGCTTAATCACGATCGTATGCTTAGCTTTATCAACCTCCAAAATCGGCATCCCATAAATCGGGCTCGCCGTATCGTGACGCGCCGCCGGATTCACCACATCATTCGCCCCGATTACCAACGCCACATCCGTTTCTTCAAACTGCGGATTGATATCGTCCATATCGTACAACTGCGGATAAGGCACGTTTGCTTCCGCTAAGAGCACATTCATGTGCCCCGGCATCCGCCCAGCCACCGGGTGAATCGCGTATTTCACGTCAACACCCATTTTTTCCAAACCGTCGGCTAACTCGCGCACAGCGTGCTGTGCTTGCGCTACAGCCATCCCGTAACCGGGAATAATTACAACCGATCGCGCATAACCCAACATCATCGCACTTTCTTCGAGATTGATGCTGCGAACAGTTTTGTCGATCGCACCACCAGCAGCCCCAGCAGCACCCGCAGCACTACCGCCACCGCTACCAAACGCGCTAAACAGCACACTACCAAGCGATCGATTCATCGCCTTGCACATGATTTGCGTCAAAATAATCCCCGACGCGCCCACCAATGCACCAGCGATAATCAGCATATTGTTCATCAAAATGAACCCAGCCACACTCGCCGCAATCCCCGAATAAGAATTAAGCAGCGAAACCACCACCGGCATATCGCCGCCCCCAATCGGGAGCACGAACATGATTCCCAGAATATTGGAAATCGCCACCAAACCGAGGAATACCGGCACATTTTCGGGATTCGTCAGCATATAACCGCTGCCGGCTAAAAGTGCGATCGCCAGCATGGCATTAAACGGCTGTTGCAGCGGAAACGTCATGGGCGCACCCGGTAGCAATTCTTGCAGTTTCGCAAACGCCACAAGGCTACCAGTGAAAGTAATTCCGCCAATCAGCACACCCAAAAGGATAGTGATTGTCGCGTCTGGAGTTGGCGATTCCGGGATGCTGAGATAGCGCCAGAATTCGCCCACAGCAACGAGTGCAGAAGCCGCGCCCCCGAAACCGTTAAGCAAACCCACCATCTGCGGCATATCCGTCATCGCCACGGTATTCGCCATAATTGTTCCCAAAATGGAACCGACGATAATTCCGACAGCAATCAATTCGTAGCTGACTACTTGCTTTTCCAGCAACGTACCGACGATCGCAATTAACATCCCGATCGCAGCTAACACATTCCCTTGACGCGCAGTTGCAGGGGAACCCAACTGTTTCAAACCGATAATAAACAAAGATGCGGCAACTAAATAACCTAGTTGAATGCCACTGGGCAGAAAATCGCTCACGCTTTAACCTCTTTTTTCTTGAACATTTGCAGCATTCGATCGGTTACTAAGAAACCGGCGACAACGTTAATTGTGGCCAGGGCGATCGCGATCGTCCCCAAAATCGAAGTAACAGTCACATTGCCTTGGCCAGAAATCAGAATTGCACCTAAAACGGCAATTCCCGAAATCGCATTGGAACCCGACATCAAAGGTGTGTGCAGCGTCGGCGGGACTTTATTAATTACTTCAAATCCCACAAACGATGCTAGAGTAAACACCACTAAACCTGCAATCAATCCTTCTGCCATGACAATTGGTAATTGGTAATTGGTTATTAGTCATTAGTCATTAGTCATTAGTCATTAGTTGTTAGTTGTTAGTCAATAGTCATTAGTCCTTAGTCATCAACTGTAAAAGCTTTACCGTTTCCAAACCAGGTCAAACGTCTTCACAGACTGCTGTTTACTGCCGAGATCAGATCCCCCCTAGCCCCCCTTAAGAAGGGGGGGACAAGAAGCATTCAAAGTCCCCCTTCTTAAGGGGGATTTAGGGGGATCTGGCCTTGACTACCAACGAGATTTATCAACGGTTTTAGATTTAAGCTGACACTAATGAAACCACCCATTTTCCTACTAATGACTAATGACTGTTGACTATTAACTAACTAACGGCTGAAGCCTCAGCCGCCAAAGCATCCCGCACTCGCTGATTACTAATCTCACCGTCGCGGGCAACGCAAGCACCAGCAATGATATCGTCTTCAAAATTCAAATTGAGTTCCTTATCCTTCAGCATCAACTGAAGTAAAGAGGAGATATTCTTCGAGTAAGTTTCGCTAGCGTGGACAGGCATAGACGAGGGCACATTAATCGGGCCGATGACATTAACGCCGTTCCATTCAACATCTTTCCCCGCTTCCGTGCATTCGCAATTGCCGCCTTGTTCGCCCGCGAGGTCAACAATTACCGATCCGGGCTTCATTTGAGAAACCATTTCTCTAGTAACTAAAATAGGTGCTTTTCTGCCGGGAACTTGAGCGGTTGTAATAACTGCATCGGAAGCGCTGACGTGTTGGGTGAGCACTTGGCGGGTGTATTCTTTGGCTGCTTCTGATAGTTCTTTTGCATAGCCTCCGGCGGCGACGGTTTCTTCCTTGAGTTCGACATCAAGGAATTTAGCGCCCAAACTTTGTACTTGTTCTTTTGTTTCCGGGCGGATGTCGAAAGCTTCGACTACCGCACCCAAACGACGCGCCGTGGCGATCGCCTGCAAGCCCGCAACGCCCACACCCATTACCAATACTTTCGCGGGGCGAATTGTACCCGCCGCCGTTGTCAGCATCGGAAAATACTTTGGCAAAGCTGCGGCTGCGATCAGTACCGCTTTGTAACCGGCAACGTTGCCCTGAGATGACAGCGCATCCATGCTTTGAGCGCGGCTGGTGCGCGGGATCATTTCCATGCTGAATGCAGTTACTTTGCGATCGGCTAAACGCTGCACTAAAGCTGGATCTCCCAGAGGATTCAAAAATCCGATGAAAACGCCTCCTTCCCGGAGTTGATGAACTTCTGATTCTTGCAGGACTCCGATTTTCACGACGACATCGGCTTCGCCCCACACCCTAGCGGTATCGGCGACAACCTGAGCTCCCGCTTCTTCGTAAGCAAGATCCGAGAAAAAGGATTGTGCGCCGGCACCGGCCTCAACCCAAACTTCTACGCCCTGTTTGACTAATCGGGCTACAGCGTCGGGGACTAATGCCACCCGGCGTTCGCCTGCTGCTATTTCTTTTGCGATCGCTAATTTCATGAACTCTCCTTATTTAAGCCTTCCCAGGGCGGTTGAAACCGCGCCTACACAGACAAAACCTGCCTCCGCAGGTTTCTTGAAGTGCGATTTTTAATCGCCCGATGCCTTGCTTTACATTGAAGCAGCCGTTGCCCTAAACTTCTCTCGTTGATACTAAAGCCGATCGCCCAAATTCGACCCGTATCTTTAACTTATCTTATACATTCAAATTCGCTAAATGGTTAAGTTTGCCACCGATTATGATATAATTTTATGTCGCCTAATTCTGTAGTTTGAATGTCTGTTATCAGTATTACGCAAAAATTACGCAAAAAAAAGTGACCGAAAGCATCCAGGATACAAGCCCCCGGATTCATCCGTCCAGAAATAAAAAACCTGTATCCGAATTTATCCGTGGGGTCAATCTAAAATCTAAAATCTAAAATCTAAAATCGATTGACCTCAGCCGGCGGTCCCTCGCCCTCATCAAATTGCTGAGAGATTCGATATATTGTAGGCACGATCGCAAATTTCGGGCGAGCAATATTTAAGGTTCACCAAGAGTTTAATTAGAGGAGTTGTTATGCGACGATTATTTTCAGCACTAGCGGTTACAGGTTGCTTGGTGGCTGGATTACCCGCCATCAGTTTAGCTCAGTCCATGCCAGGATTGACGATTTTCGGAGGCCCCGATCGCGCCAACCAATTAAGCTATCGCTTGGATTACGGTACAGCCGGGATGAGTGGCGATAGATATCGGCTGCGAATTCCTTCCAAGAAAGTAAGTTTGGCGATCGCCCAACTGAACATATCCTATCCAGACTACTACAAAGGCGAATTTGACCAAAAAGACATTAAAGTGCGCGTCAAAAACAAAACAATAGAATTGCAAGAAGTAATCTGGGACAAAGAAAATCGATTCATAGAAATTTATCCCAAAGAACCAATTGCCGCCGGCAACAATGTTGAGGTTGTACTCTCCAACGTCAGAAACCCATCTCCTGGCGGAATGTACCATTTCAACGTCCGCATCCGCACCCCTGGGGACGTTCCCTTGCTGCGTTACCTCGGTACTTGGCTGTTGAGCATTAATTGAGGGAAGAGTTCGGGGAAGGAATTTCTCGTTAGTCAAGCGATCGCGACAGAAAAATTTAAATGTGGCGATCGTTTTCCTTCGAGCAAAAACTTAACCATACTCAAATCTGGGTTTTCGGGAGTAGTAAAATAGAACCTTCGGCTCATATCGCAATTCTCAATGATTGGTAATAATGAGTCTAGGGGCAGTCTCCCGATGGTTGCCCTTCGCTAATTAGGGGTAGACCCAGGGGCGCTACCCTAAAAAATGTTTACCAATCAAATAGGATTGCTTTAGCCGTACTTGCAGCATGAATCTACTAGCAAAAATCAAAACAATAAAACTTCCTCCAGCGCTGCGATCAAGAAATTATCGCCTGTTTTTTGCAGGACAAGGCATCTCCCTAATTGGGAATTGGATGACGCAAGTCGCTACTATTTGGCTTGTCTACAATTTGAGCGATTCACCTTGGATGCTCGGCGTGGTGGGATTTACAAGTCAAATACCTACATTAATTTTACTGCCTTTTGCAGGAGTTTTTATCGATCGCTGGAACCGCCACCGAGTCCTAATTGCCACTCAAATATTAGCGATGGTTCAATCCTTAGCGCTAGCATTTTTAGCACTAACAGGAGTCGTTAACATTTGGCAGATCCTGGTACTGAGTTTCTTTCAAGGCGCAATTAACGCCTTTGACGCGCCGGCACGGCAAGCTTTTGTACCGGAACTTGTAGAAAAGAAAGAAGATTTAGCAAATGCGATCGCCATTAATGCTTCGATGTTCAACGCAGCCAGACTAATCGGCCCAGCAATGGCAGGTTTGCTGATAGCTACAGTCGGTGCAAGTTATTGCTTTCTTATTGACGGACTCAGCTACATTGCTGTAATTGCAGGCTTATTAGCGATGCAAATCAAACCCCGTAAAATTGCAGCAACTAATACCAAACCCTTACAAAGATTAAAAGAAGGATTCGTTTATGCCTTCGGGTTTCCCCCGATTCGAGCAATTTTACTGCTATTAGCATTAGTCAGTTTAGCCGGAATGTCCCACACTGTTTTAGTCCCAATTTTTGCCACCAAACTCCTGCACGGCGACGCACAAACCCTCGGCTTTTTGATGGCATCTTCGGGAGTCGGCGCCTTCGCGGGGGCGATTTATTTGATTTCGCGCAAAAGTATAATTGGCCTCGGCAAATGGATTGCGATTTCACCGGCAATTATGGGATTCGGATTAATAGGTTTTGGTTTGTCCCGCGTCTTGTGGCTGTCATTAATCATGATGTTGTTCGTTGGGTTTGGTTTCATTATCCAATTTGCAGGAGGAAACACATTTTTGCAAACAATTGTGGAAGACGACAAACGCGGAAGAGTGATGAGCATATACACGATGGCATTTTTTGGAGTGACACCGTTTGGGAATTTAGTTGCCGGCGGATTGGCAAATTATATCGGCGCTCCCTATACAGTCATCATTGGAGGTATAATTTGTATTTTAGGCTCCATAGTTTTTACCAAACAGTTGCCAGCTTTAAAAAACCTAATCCGACCACTTTATCAAAAAATGGGTTTAATTCCGCAC
Organism: Microcoleus sp. S36b_A4; assembly: GCF_036700645.1. Taxonomy (NCBI): domain Bacteria; kingdom Bacillati; phylum Cyanobacteriota; class Cyanophyceae; order Oscillatoriales; family Microcoleaceae; genus Microcoleus; species Microcoleus sp. S36b_A4. The sequence goes on from NZ_JAUBPI010000020.1 coordinate 79,708, forward strand.
TAGCGATTTAGCGTCAAATCACAAATGCCAACATTAAACAAGATTCCCAAAGCTAATATCTGACTGTCTCTCTCTCTAGGAATCCTCAACAACTGGTAAACTTCTCTCTTTCCCTCTTATCTTCTCTTTCTCTGCGCCCTCTGCGCCCTCTGCGGTTAAAACATCCAAATTAATTACGCAACCCGTCGCAGAAAGTGTTTTTGAGCTTGTTTACCATTCTTGTTGGGCTTCTGCTTCTGCTTGGATTAAATTTTGCCGCAGTTGCACCCAATTTATTTGATGAGAGGGCAAATCTTCAATGAGCTTTCCGCGCTGTAAATGCAGAATTCGCGTGCTAAATTGCTCAGCTAATTCTAATTGATGGTTTACCATTACAATGGTGGTTTGGCCGTTTGTTAGCTGTGTCAATACTTGCAAAAGGTGGGCGGCTTTTCCAGCGTCTAGGGCGGATGTTGGCTCGTCTAAAAGCAAGATTTTTGGTTGCAGGATGATGCCGCGGGCGATCGCCACAAGCTGTTTTTGGCCTGTGGAAAGCTGCAATTCGGTGCGATCGAGCCATTCTTGGGGTATGTGCAGTTGTTCGATCGCCCCGCTAATTCTCTCAGCAATGTTTGATGAAGTTACGCCCCGCAGCTTCAAAGGATAAGCCAATGCTTCTCGCACCGACATTCCCAAAAGCTTGGATTCTTGCAGGATGAGGGTGATTTGTTTGCGGAGTTCGATCGCAGGTATTTGGCGATATTCTGTATTTTCCAGATAAATGGAGCCGCTGCTAGGACTGCTGAGCCGATTTAGCAGTCGCAACAGCGTTGTTTTCCCCGCACCTGAAGGGCCAACAATTGCCACGCGAGATCCCTTGTGTACCTGAAACGAGATATTTTCCAATAAGTAGCTTGAGGCGATCGGTGTTTTCAAACTTACACCGTCAATTCGCAGTTGAGGAGTTATTTCTGTATTATTTTCCGAATAATTAGGCATTGAATTCATTAAAAATCCCAAAAAATTGCACATATTTCGATCCCCCTAAATCCCCCTTAAGAAGGGGGACTTTGATCGGAATCTTGTCCCCCCCTTATTAAGGGGGGTTAGGGGGGATCGGAATTCTCTGAAACGACCTATAAAATTGGTATGAGTCGAGGACGATCGCAACTAAATTCATCCGTGTATCCGTGTCGTGATCCTTTTCCTTCTCACACTTTTACAGATTTTTCTAAAGGAAAACCCAGCTTTTCGCGCTGTTCCAAATAAAGCTGAGCAACTCGCCGCGCCAAGTTGCGAATTTTGGTGATGTAGCGGGTTCTTTCCGTTACCGAAATCACGCCTCTAGCATCGAGTAAATTGAAAGTGTGAGAACATTTTAACACATAATCAAGGCTGGGTAAAACCAATCCTTTTTTGGTCAATTGTTCAGCTTCTTGCTCGTACAATCCAAATAGAGTAAACAGCAATTCTGGATTGGAAGCTTCAAAGTTATAAGTACACTGTTCTATTTCTCCTTGCAGGTGAACGTCGCCGTAAGTGATGCCATCTTTCCACTGAATTTTCGTCATGGCATCGACTTCTTGGAGATACATTGCTAGGCGTTCTAGTCCGTAGGTAATTTCAATGGAGACGGGGCGACAGTCAATGCTACCGCACTGTTGAAAGTAGGTAAATTGGGTGATTTCCATGCCGTCGAGCCAGACTTCCCAGCCGACGCCCCAAGCTCCGAGGGTGGGCGATTCCCAGTTATCTTCTACGAAACGAATGTCGTGGTCTTCTGGGCTAATTCCTAATGCTCTGAGGGAGTCTAAATAGATGTCTTGGATGTTGGGAGGAGAGGGTTTAATTAAAACTTGATATTGATAGTAATGTTGGAAGCGGTTGGGATTTTCGCCGTAGCGTCCGTCGGTGGGGCGGCGACAGGGTTCGATGTAGGCGACTGACCAAGGTTCGGGGCCGATTGCTCTGAGGAAGGTGTGGGGATTCATGGTTCCTGCACCTTTTTCTGTGTCGTAGGATTGGGCGATCAGGCATCCTCGATCGCTCCAGAATTTGTTTAAGGTGGCAATGACTGATTGAAAGTTCACTGGTTTAAATATGGTTAGCGAGTGTCTCAACTTATTTAAGCATATAAAAGGCAGGGTTTATTTGCATAAACCCTGCCGAAATCAGATATGGTTGTGAAAAGTTAGGCAGTTTGGAGCGAGTTGTGATTTAGTCTGCAGGAGCGAGGGAAACTAACAGAGTGATGTTGTCAACGCCGATGACAAAAACCGTGTCTCCAGGTGTGAGGGTGATTTGGCGATCGCACCGTGCGGGCCACCAGCTACCTTGAAAGCGGACGCGACCTGTTTGATTCGGGTAAATCGATTCATCGACGACTGCTTCTTCGTTGAAATAGTTAAAATTGGTATTGATGTAGTTATCCATTATGATATTCTTTTCTGTGCTGTAGATGTGAGTAGAAAAAATAGAACCGAAAGCTTTTACTACGTTGAACATTTTCCTGACTCCTTTTGTGTTAATATATATCGAAGTTTAATCGCCTATTTATGCTATTTAAGAGGTTGCATTTCCCGGATTGAGATTTATTTGTTGCCCTTGTATTTCAATCTCTGATTTAGTCTGCAGGAGCGAGGGAAACTAACAAAGTGATGTTGTCAACGCCGATGACATAAACCGTGTCTCCAGGTGTGAGTGTGATTTGGCGATCGCACCGTGCGGGCCACCAGCTACCTTGGAAGCGGACGCGACCTGTTTGATTCGGGTAAATCGATTCATCAACGACTGCTTCTTCGTTGAAGTAGTTAAAATTGGTGTTGACGTAATTTTTGATAAGCATATTGTTAGCTGTGCTGTATCCTTGGGTAGAGAAAATAGAGCCGAAGGCTTTTACTACGTTGAACATGATATTTACTCCTGTGGTGTTAAAATATAGGGATGTGTAATTGTCTGTTTATGCTATTTGAGAGGCTGCATTTCCTCTGTTAAGATTGATTACCTTGATATTTCATTGTTCTTGCCTTCCGTGGTTTTATCAGGATAAAAACCCAAGAATTTTTGAAATGTTGAGGGGATTTCAGAAGCGGTTGCGGGGAGTATAAATCCAGTAATTCCGAGGTATTGAATTACGGATTTCGTTGTTGAGCCGTTGGTGGGATTTACCTTAAGGGTAGATGTGGTTAGCTACATTAGAGATTGACTGATTCCGCATTACTACTGCTGTGAAAATGTTTTATTTTTGGGTTGTATGTTTTGATTGGGGTGTGACTCACTTGCTTTACACTTACTAATTTGCCAGGAGTCGAATGTCTTTGGTGCGATCGCCAGTCCACTTTCCGAGTCTGGTACTGGCACAGGACACTTTCCAACCTGCAAACAACGGTTTTGCAACGGTTTTTGCCTAGCTATCAGGCTTGTAGCTGTGCCAATTTAGCTAACTGGACTACCGCAAACGGTGAATCATGAACTTACGCAGTCTCGATCTCCCAATCCGGAATATCCATAAATATCTAGTCCGTAACTTACGCACCAAACCTCTAAAAACCCGGTTTCTGACACTCTGTGCGCCATTAGCGGCCCGTAAGTGGATCTATGATACAAGCTAAGTAAACTTGGCAACTCACCCGCCCTCTCCATGCGATATTGATTTGTACCTACCTCTTTCTACATTCCGTTCCGGTTCAGCGATTTGTTAACTTGATGATGGGTAGGCGATGGCTCCAAGGTTTAGCATACTCCAATTGACCAGCTAACCGAAAAAGTGTAGCTTCCATCCCAAGAGACTGTTGGCGAATTAAAAAAGGGTGAAACCAAACATCCCATAATCATGGAAAAAAAACTACAATGAGGCAG